>JAEMTQ010000034.1 GCA_016462185.1 Ilumatobacteraceae bacterium | reverse complement strand
CTCGAAACATTGCGTTGGGTAGGGATTCAGTAATCTTGCCTTCCAGCACGATTGCATCTTCCTTATTTTTGGGCAAAGTTTCTCCGAACGAATTCTGGTTTTTTCTCTTATTGCCCGACGGTCCGAAGACCGTTTGGGGCGACTAGTCAGGCTATCGGCGAAGGCCAGTTTCAACCACTGTTTTTATGCGGTCAAAGACCTCATCTGGCGTGCCCAACCCGTCTACAACATGCAAAGAACCCCGTCCCCCGTAGTAAGAAATCAACGGCGCCGTCTGGTTCTCATAGACATCTAATCGATGGTTTATCGCCGCCGAAGAGTCATCTGTGCGCTGAACCACTGTGCCGCCACAATTGGCGCACTTCCATGGACTTGGCTCTTTTCCTGTTGCCGTATAGATCGCATCACACGACTCACAAGTACGTCGAGATGAAAGTCGCCCGACGACTACTTCGCGCTTGACATCTAGATCAATCACAAAACCCACTGGCCTGGCTTGAGTCAACTCGTCAAAGGCCGTTGCTTGACCGATTGTGCGTGGAAAACCGTCTAACACGAAGCCTGCGGTGCGCGCATCTTCTTGGCCGATTCGTCCTTGAACCAAAGACACCATCAAACCGTCATCAACTAATTCGCCACGATCCAAGACTGTTTTTGCTGCACGACCAACTACTGAGTCTTGCTTTACCGCGTTGCGCAACATCTCGCCAGTTGAAATATGTGGGACTGCAAAGTATTTTGCGAGTCGAGCACTCTGCGTGCCTTTGCCGGCGCCTTGCCGACCGAACATTATTATTCTCACTCCAGCACTCATGAGTTTTTATTCCGATCCTGTGGCCAATAAAACGTTGTTCGTCGCTACGTGATTCACAATTATTGCTTTAGGAAACCTTCATAATTTCGTTGCATCAGCTGACTATCAATCTGGCGCATCAGTTCAAGTGCAACACCAACCGCAATCAGAACCGTTGTGCCTGCAAATGGGAACGAACTAACGTTTCCGACCCACAAAACTATGTACGGCAAGATTGCAATGACCGCAACAAATGTTGCACCTGGCAACGTGATGCGATTGACGGTCTTGGCCAAGAATGATTCGGTCTGCTGACCCGGACGAATACCGGGAATAAACCCACCCTGCTTACGCAACTGATCGGCTTGACGAATCGGGTCAAACGCAATCGAGTTGTAGAAATAAGCAAAAGCAATAATCAAAAGTGCAAAAACCGTTACATACAAAAGGTTCTGGCTGTTGATCAAGTATTGATCCACGAAGCGAGCTATCGAGCCACGCCAGCCTTCACCGCTGCCCAACATGTTTGACATCAAAACCGGCAACAACAACACCGAGCTCGCAAAGATGATCGGCACAACACCCGATTGGTTTACTTTCAACGGAATATAAGTGCTTTGCCCACCATACATTTTGCGACCAACAACTCGTTTGGCAAATTGCACCGGCAGACGACGCTGACCCAACTCAACTCGTACGACAGCGAAAATAATCGCAATGGTCAACGCGACCAAGATTGCGAACACCACTGTCTTGCGTGTCTGCAAAAGCGAGTAATAGCCGTATGGCAAGTCGCTAACTACCGAGGCGAAAATAACCATCGACATACCGTTTCCGATACCGCGTTGGCTAATCAATTCTCCAAGCCACATCAAAAGCGCTGTACCTGCAACCAACGATGGAATCACAAGCAATGCTCTTGGCATAAACGGATCGAGCAAAACAACATCTGGTGTGTTGCCGCTTGCTCCGAAAAAAGCCGAGCCCCGACCTTGGCCGAAGATAAACGTCAGACCGGCACCCTGCAACGTGGCGATACCAATTGCCACATAGCGAGTCCATTGCGTAATTTTGCGTTGACCAGTTGCTCCTTCTTGCTGCCACTGTTCAAGCTTCGGAATCACGACCGTCAAAACCTGCATGATGATGCTGGCGGTGATGTACGGCATGATGCCGAGAGCAAAAATCGAGAAACTGCCAAACGCACCACCCGAAAACAAGTTCAAGAAACCGAGTGCACCTTGAGACTTTGAGGCTTCGCGCAATTGGCTCACGGCTTGGGCGTCTACACCCGGCACTCGCAGCGAAACACCAAGTCGATAGATGAGCAGCATCGCCAAAGTAAACAGAATCTTGTTTCGAAGTTCTGTGACCTTAAAGATGTTGCTAATTTTTGCCAAGATGATTCCTCTTTTTATATAAGCAGGACGATTCGAACTGTACTAGCGGTTGGTGAACTGACTGCCCTTGGCTGGAGGTCGCACGCCCTTGAATGATGGTGGCAAGATAACTACTGACCCACCCGCAGCGACAATTGCTTCTTGTGCCGACTTCGAAACCGCGTGAGCCGAAACTTTTACAGCACGAGTGATTTTGCCACGACCCAGAACTTTAATCATCTGGCCTTTGTGCGCAACTCCGCCCGATACAAGTTTCGCTGGATCTACTTCGCTTGCGCCAAGTGAATCAATCGCGTCAAGGTTTACCGCGTAGTACTCAACACGGAAGGGGTTATTGAAACCCTTCAACTTTGGTACGCGTTGCTTAAGTGGCATTTGTCCACCTTCGAAACCGCGAGCAACTGTGTTACGTGCGTATTGACCTTTAGTACCACGACCTGCAGTTTTTCCGCCCTTGCCGCCGGTTCCACGACCGACACGCTTTGGCTTCTTACGTGCTCCGTAGCGAGGCCCGATTTGATCTACGCGCATGATTATGCTCCTTTTCGCGTTACTTCAATAAGGTGAGGAACTCGCGCGATCATGCCACGAATTTCTGGACGATCTGGAAGAGTGTTGACATCACCGATTTTGCGCAAACCGAGTGCGCGCATTGTCGCTTTTGTTTTTGGCATGATGCCAATTTGTGAGCGCACTTGCCGCACAACAACCGTTGGGCCAGTGTGGGTCTTGCGAGTTGCTTTAACTGCAACCGCTTTTGTAGCCACAGCTTTTTTCGCTGGTTTAGTTGCTTTTTTTGTAACGGCCATGATTACTTGGCTCCAAGACTTGAAATTGTCTTCTTGCGTTCTGTGTACGCACGCAACATTCCTTTTGGTACGAAATCTTCAGCTGGCAAACCACGACGCTTTGCTACCTCGTCAGGACGTTGCAAGCCCTTCAAGCCATTGATAGTTGCTCGAGCAACGTTGATCGCATTTGGCGAACCTAAAACTTTTGCCAAAACGTCTTTGATTCCTGCTTCTTCAAGAATGATTCGTGCTGCACCACCGGCGATAACACCGCAACCAGGCGCTGCTGGCTTCAGCATTACGCGACCAGCACCATTAACGCCGATTGTTGCGTGCGTGATCGTTGTTCCAGCAAGAGCCACATGAAAAATATTTCGCTTTGCCTCTTCAGTGCCCTTTTGAATTGCCAATGGCACTTCTTTTGCTTTGCCGTATCCAAGACCAACTCGGCCGTTGCGATCGCCAACTACAACAAGTGCGGTAAACGAGAATCGACGACCACCCTTAACAACTTTGGCTACACGATTGATGTGCACAACGCGAGACTCACCGATTTCTCCGACCTTTGCTGGCGGACGTGGCTCACGCTTCTCGCGTGGTTCACGACGATCGCGGCGTTCACGACGACCGGTCTCTTCTGTGCCAGGAATTGCAGGAATCTGATTTACATCGGTCATTTAGAACTCCAAGCCTTCTTCTCGGGCAGCTTGCGCTGCTGCTGCAATACGACCGTGGTACAAAAATCCACCGCGGTCATAAACAACTTTTTTAACTCCGGCCTGTTTGGCGCGTTGCGCAACGGCCTTGCCGACTCGCGCTGCAGCCTCGACTGTTGAACCAGATCCTGATTTACGAAAGTCAGCTTCAAGCGAAGATGCAGCCGCAATAGTTCGGCCGGCATCGTCGTCGATCAACTGTGCTGACAAGTGCTTGTTGCTACGGAAAACTGCCAAACGTGGACGTTCTGCAGTGCCATGAATCTTTTTGCGCACGCGTCGCTGACGACGCAAGCGTCCTGAGTGTCGTTTTGCTGCTGTGTTAGCCATGGTTAAGTCAGTCTCCTATTTACTTCTTGCCGGTCTTGCCGGCCTTGCGACGGACACGCTCGTTCAAGTAACGAACACCCTTGCCCTTGTAAGGCTCTGGTTTGCGCATGTTACGAATGTTTGCTGCAACTTGGCCGACAGCTTCTTTGTCATTGCCCTTGATAACGATTTGTGTTTGTGCAGTTACTTCAAAAGTCACGCCTTCAGGTGCTGTGTAGACGATCGGGTGAGAAAAACCAAGTGCCAACTTCAACTTGTTTGGACCCTGTGCTTCTGCACGGTAACCAACGCCTTGAATATCGAGCGCCTTCGTGTATCCCTGAGTTACACCAATAATCATGTTGGACAACAAAGTGCGAGCCAAACCATGTCGTGATCGAGCGTCGCGCTCGTCATTTGCTCGATCAACGAACAAATTGTTTTCTTCGCGACGTGCAGAAACACCAACTGGGAGGTCTCGCTTCAAAGTGCCTTTTGGACCTTTGATCGTCACTGCTGCGCCAGAGATCGTTACTTCGACCCCTGTCGGCACTGCGAGTGCTGATTTTCCTATGCGTGACATTTTGTTTCTCCGTTCGACTTTCTAATTACCACACGAAACACATGACTTCGCCACCGACGTTGCGCTTGCGCGCTTCGCGGTCCGTCATGAGTCCGTGACTTGTTGACAAAACTGCTACTCCAAGACCACCAAGTACACGTGGTACTTCGGCCGCTGCACGATAAACGCGCAAGCCTGGTGTTGAAATTCGCTTGATTCCAGAGATCGTGCGTTGACGATCCGAACCATATTTCATTGTGATCTTCAATGCCTTGCCAAAACCTTCAGTGTCTTGGACCACTGCATAATCTGCAATGAAACCTTCACGCTTGAGAACTTCTGCAAGAGCAGACTTTTGTTTCGACGCAGGCATAAGCACTTCATTGCGCATCGCAACGTTTCCGTTACGAATGCGTGTGAGCATGTCGGCGATTGGGTCAGTCATCATGGGCGTTTACCAACTTGCCTTT
The DNA here is from genome assembly GCA_016462185.1 of Ilumatobacteraceae bacterium. Lineage (GTDB taxonomy): Bacteria > Actinomycetota > Acidimicrobiia > Acidimicrobiales > Ilumatobacteraceae > BACL27. The sequence goes on along the minus strand of JAEMTQ010000034.1, from coordinate 8,290 downwards.
GTGATACCAGGAATCTCACCAGCGTGCGCAAGCTCGCGGAAGCACAAACGACACAAACCAAACTTCTTGTAAACCGAACGAGTTCGGCCACAACGTTGGCAGCGGGTATAACCGCGTACCTTGAACTTTGGCTTTGCCTCTGCTTTAATCCTGAGTGATTTTTTTGCCATATAAATAGGTCTCCGTTAGTTCCGTAAAATTATTTCTTCTTCGACTTCTTGGCTTTAGTTACAGATGCTGGTACTTCGCCCTTGCGGAATGGAAAGCCAAAAGCATCAAGAAGTGCCTTTCCTGCTAAATCGCTATTTGCGCTCGTCACGATCGTGATGTCCATACCGCGAGGTACGTCAACTTGATCGATGCGAACTTCGATGAACGCGAGTTGCTCTGTCAAACCAAATGTGTAGTTGCCGTTTCCGTCCCACGACTTACCCGAGAGACCTCGGAAGTCACGAATACGTGGAATCGCAACCGACAACAAGCGGTCGAAGAACTCCCACATACGGTCGCCACGCATCGTCACTTTGCAACCAATTGCTTGGTCTTCGCGCAACTTAAATGACGCAATCGCGATTCGTGACTTTGTGATCAATGGTTTCTGACCGCTAATCGCAGTCAAGTCGGCAACCGCACCATCAAGCAACGAGGCTTGTTGAGTGGCACGACCAACACCCATGTTGATCACGATCTTCTCGATCGTTGGAACCTGCATTGGGTTGGTCAATTCAAGCTGCTTCATCAAGTCAGCTCGAACTGCATTCAAATAGTGCGCTTTCATGCGCGGCATGTATTTAGTTGCTGCAGCCATTAGATCTCTGCTCCGGTTTTCTTGGCAATTCGTATTTTCTTGCCTTTTTTGTCGACTTTGTAGCCAATCTTCGATCGCCCGCCACCGTTGTTAATCATCACGTTTGAAGCATGAATTGGCATTGGCTTTTCAACAATCTCGCTCTTGGTGTTTTGACCACGAGCAACCGTGTGGCGCTTGGCCACATTTACTTTGTCGATGATTACTTTGTTCTTGGCTGGAAGTACGGCCGAAATTGTGCCGGTCGCACCCTTGTTTTTGCCCGCGATCACAATCACGCTGTCACCTTTTTTAAGCTTCATGTCACAACACCTCCGGAGCAAGCGAAATAATTCGCATGAACTTTTTGTCGCGCAACTCTCGTCCGACTGGTCCGAAAATTCGGGTTCCACGCGGGGTCAAATCTTCTTTGATCAAGACTGCAGCGTTCTCGTCAAACTTGATGTAACTGCCATCAGGTCGACGCTTTTCTTTCGCCACGCGTACAACAACACAGCGAACAACTTCACCTTTTTTAACTGCCGCACCTGGAATTGCATCTTTTACAGTGCCAATGAAGACATCGCCGATTGATGCATAACGACGACGTGTACCGCCGAGCACCTTGATCACGAGAACTTCACGCGCACCGCTGTTATCAGCAACGCGGAGTCGGGTTTCTTGTTGAATCACTTTGCACGCTCCAAAATCTCAACTACGCGCCAACGCTTGAGTTTTGACATTGGGCGAGTTTCCATAACGCGAACGCGGTCGCCAATTTTTGCGTCGTTGGCCTCATCGTGCGCGTAAAGCTTCTTTGTTCGTGTAACAAACTTTTCGTACTTCTTGTGACGAATGCGCTCAACAATTGCAATCACAATCGTCTTGTTCATTTTGTTCGACACGACTACGCCCTCTCGCGATTTGCGAAGGTTGCGCTCTGGTGTAACTGGTGTTGCTTCGGCCATGATCTTGCTCACTTCCCTGCAGCTTCTGCAGCGACAATTTCTCGCTCACGAATCAACATGCTGATTCGGGCGATTTGACGACGTGCTTTCGTGATTGCCGCAGTGTCATCAAGTTGACCTGTTGCATTACGAAAACGAAGATTAAGTGCTTCTTGCTTTGTGGCGCGCAACTCTTCTACAAGTGTTGCGAGATCCATCTCACGAAGTTCGGTCAGTTCGCGTGCCATGTCAGATCGCCTCATTTCGAGAAATAATGCGGGTTTTGATCGGCAATTTCTGTGCTGCACGACTCAGAGCCTGATGCGCAGTAGCTGCAGTTGGGTAAGAGAGTTCGAACAAAACGCGACCTGGCTTCACAACAGCTACCCACAACTCTGGGTTACCTTTGCCCGAACCCATGCGAGTTTCTGCAGGCTTCTTGGTCACCGATTTATCTGGAAATACGTTGATCCAAACTTTTCCGCCGCGCTTAATGTGACGTGTCATCGCAATACGTGACGCTTCAATCTGACGCGCAGTGATCCAACCCGGTTCAAGGGCTTGAATGCCGTATTCGCCGAATGCGAGTTCGTTCGCACCCTTTGAAACGCCGTTCATACGACCGCGGTGTTGCTTGCGGTGCTTAACTTTGCGTGGTTCTAACATGACTCTTTATACCTCTCGCTTAAAGTGAGGAGTTTCGTGGCTGTCATGACTACGACGTTGAATATCTTCTTCTTCGTCCAACAAGCGCTCGAACTCTGGGTCAGCTTCTTTGACCAACGGAGCCAATGCCACGTCGTCAACTTCAGCGGCTTTCGGACCAGCTGATGTCACTACTTTGCGAGCAGCATCAGAATGACCCGATGTCTCACCGGCTGCCATCGCTGCTTCTCGCGCAATGCGATCGTCAGTCTGTGCTTTGTAAGGAAGAATCTCGCCCTTGTAAAGCCAAACTTTGATTCCGATTCGACCAGCAGTTGTTGCAGCTTCACGGAAGCCGTAGTCAATGTTCGCGCGAAGTGTGTGTAGCGGAACGCGGCCTTCGCGATACCACTCACGACGGCACATTTCTGCACCACCAAGACGACCTGAACACTGAACACGAATACCTTGAACGCCTTGCTTCTGCGCGTTTTGTACCGCACGCTTCATTGCACGACGGAAAGCAATTCGGTTCACCAACTGGTCTGCAACACCCTGAGCAACAAGTGCTGCATCAAGTTCGGCGTCGCGAATTTCGGTGATGTTCAATTGAACTTTGTTGTTACCTGTCAACGCAGTGAGACCGGCGCGAAGTTCTTCGGCTTTTTGACCTTTGCGACCAATCACAATTCCTGGACGTGCGGTGTGAACGTCAATTCGAAGCTTGTCACGAGTGCGCTCAATTTCAATGCGGCTTACAGCAGCATCTGAGAGTTGCACTTTGAGATAGTCGCGAATCTTCCAGTCTTCGGTGAGATACGCCTTGTAATCCTTGGTGCTGAACCACTTGCTCTTCCAGTCGGTTGTTACACCAAGGCGAAAGCCGTATGGATTGATCTTTTGGCCCATTTACTTCTCCGTCGCTGTTTCGTTTTCGGCATCATCTGACACTTCAGCGTCAGTCGATGCTTCTTTTGATTTTTGAGCCCGTGCACGGCTTGCTTCAACACGGCTGCGACGTTGTGAAGCCTGGGCTCCACCGCGTGATTCACTTTGTATTTCGCGAACTGCAAGTGCAGCATCGCTCAATTTGTCAACCACGATTGTGACGTGACTTGTGCGCTTGAAAATTGCGGCCGAACTACCTTTAGCGCGAGGACGGAATCGCTTCAAAGTCGGGCCACCATCGGCGTAGCAAGCCTTGATGTAGAGCTCTTCGGCGTTTTGCGAGAAGTTGTTGGTTGCATTGGCCACTGCCGATGCCAAAAGTTTGCGCACGATGTGAGCCGAGTCACGATCTGTCAATTGCAACAAGTTGTCGGCCGAACGAACGTCCATGCCGCGCACAAGGTTCAACACAACGCGCACCTTTGATGGCGACAAACGAGCAAAACGCGCTGAAGCGCGATAGCCACTTGAGACACCAGCAACGCGAGTTGCTTCGTTGAGTTTTGGACCGGTCATGGTTTACCTGCTGCCGCGGCTGCTGCTGCAGCTGCTTTTTCTTGGCTCTGGTGAAACTTGAAAGTACGTGTTGGTGAGAACTCACCAAGTTTGTGGCCAACCATCGACTCAGTTACATAAACAGGCACGTGTTTGCGTCCGTCATGAACGGCAAATGTGTGACCGAGCATGTCTGGAATGATCGTGCTACGACGTGACCAGGTCTTGATCACTTTGCGATCGCCACTGGCGTTCATCTCGTCGAGCTTCTTGAGAAGGTGCTCATCAACAAATGGACCTTTTTTGAGACTGCGTGACATTTAGTTAACCTCTTGACTTTCCTGATCGGCGACGACGAACAATCATCTGTTGTGAAGACTTGTTCTTGTCGCGAGTACGACGTTCTGGCTTACCCCAAGGTGAAACAGGTGGACGACCGCCCGAAGTTTTACCTTCGCCACCACCGAGTGGGTGGTCGACTGGGTTCATTACAACACCGCGTGATTGTGGACGAACACCCTTCCAACGATTACGACCGGCTTTACCAATCTTGATCTGCTCGTGTTCTGCGTTGCCGATTTCGCCAACAGTTGCACGACAGTCAATTGGAATTCGACGCATTTCGCTCGAAGGCATACGCAAAGTTGCATACAGTCCTTCTTTTGCCACGAGCTGCACTGCCATTCCGGCTGAGCGGGCAATTTTGCCACCTTGACCAGGACGCATTTCAATGTTGTGCACTGTTGTACCAACTGGCATGTATCGAAGTGGCAACGCATTGCCAACAATGATGTCGGCCTTTGGGCCGCTCTCGACTTTTGCGCCGACTTCTAAACCTTTTGGCGCAAGAATGTATGCCTTTGTTCCGTCGGCGTAATGCAACAATGCAATTCGACAAGTGCGGTTCGGGTCATATTCAATTGCGGCTACTTTTGCAATGCAGTCGTCTTTGCCGCGCTTGAAGTCAACCATTCGATATTGCTGTTTGTGACCGCCACCTTGGTGACGCGAGGTAATTCGACCTGCTGAGTTGCGACCGCCGCGAGATGGCTTCGGTGCCAACAATGATTTTTCTGGTGTCGACTTCGTGATCTCACTGAAGTCTGAAACAGTTTGAAAGCGGCGACCAGGGCTGGTCGGGCGGCGTTTACGAATTGGCATCTTGGGTCGTCCTTTTAATTAGTTCTCAAACAACGGGATCTGATTTCCCGCTTCCAAAGTCACAAGTGCATGCTTCGATCCGTCACGAACACCAATGCGGTTCGTGCCACGAGTAATGCGGCGCTTGCCCAAACGGTTGATCGTGTTTACGCGTCGAACCTTCACACCCCAAATTGATTGAACCGCATCGCGAATCTCTGGCTTTGTGGCCAATGGGTGAACTTCGAATGTGTATGTTCCCTTGTCGATCAACGAGTAACTCTTCTCGCTAACAACTGGGCGCAGAATAATGTCGCGTGGGTCTTTCACTTTGCAGCCTCCATCGTTGGCAAGCTCGCCTTGGTGAAGACGATCCAGTCATTGCACAAAATGTCGTAGGCGTTGAGTTCGGCAGTGCTCAACACTTGAACTTCTTTGAGATTGCGGAAGCTCTTCCATGCGGACTCGTCTTTGCGCTCAAGCACGATCAAAACGCGCTCTGAAACACCGATGCTCTTAAGGGCTGCCGTTGCCGACTTGGTGCTTGGCTCTGCAAAGCTCCACTCTTCAACAACCACTACTTTGTTTTCGCTCATGCGATCTGAGAGAGCTGAACGTAAAGCAAGTTGAACCATCTTCTTTGGTGTGCGCTGCGAATACTTACGAGGTTTTGGTCCGAGTGCGACACCGCCACCACTGAAATGCGGTGCACGAATCGAACCTTGACGGGCGTTACCGGTGCCCTTTTGCTTGAACGGCTTCTTACCGCCACCACGAACTTCTGAGCGAGTTTTTGTACTCTGCGTGCCCGAGCGACGATGCGCAAGCTGAGCAACAACAACTTGGTGCAAGACCGGAATGTTTGGCGTGATGCCAAAAACCGAATCAGAAACTTCAACTGAAGATGCTTTCTTGCCTGCAGCATTTTTCATTTCAATCTTTGCCATGACTACTCCTTGGCCTTGCCCTTGACGGCGTTACGAATAATCACGACGCCACCGTTTGGACCCGGAACCGAACCTTTGACGAGCAACAAGTTGCGCTCAAGATCTGCTTGCACTACTTCAAGATTCAAAGTCGTTACTTGTTGGTGACCCATGTGACCCGACATTCGCAAACCTTTGAACACTCGGCCTGGGAATGTGCAAGAACCAATTGATCCAGGAGCACGATGGTGCTTGTGGTTACCGTGACTCGCGCCTTGACCACCGAAGTTGTGGCGCTTCATCGTTCCGGCGAAACCTTTACCGCGACTCACCGCTGTTACGTCAACTCGCTCGCCAACTGCCAAAGTGTCGACTTTGATCTCTTGGCCAATTTCGAAACCGTCTACTGAATCAAGACGCAACTCAACAAGTCGACGTCCGGCTGCAACATTGCGCGTGCCGCTCTTTGGTGCGTACTGCCCCGCTTCGGCCTTGTTCATTTTTTTGGCATCGCGTTGGCCGTAAGTTACTTGCAACGCTGTATAGCCGTCAGTCAAACCTGTTTTTACCTGCACGATGCGAGCTGGCTCAATGCGCAGCACAGTTACAGGCACGACTCGTTGGTCGTCACCCCAAACTTGTGTCATGCCGACCTTTTCGCCGACGATCGCTTTTTGTGCCATAAGGCCAAACCCTTTTTATTCAAAATTGTTAATGAAATAATTCGTTTATTCGCACAAATGCTCCGCAGGCCATGGCCGCGCGGAGCACTCTTATATTTTTCGCTGTGAGGTACCCGCGAAACTCTCGGGCGCACACAGACATCAATTTTTTGAATTGATCTCTTCGTTTAAAAACCAATCGGCTTGCGCCAATCGGGTCTTCTAACGAAGTGTTTACTCTATCCCCCTAGATCGCAGTCCCCAAACGACAAAACCCGAAAAAATTGAGGAAAATCAAGGATTTTTGAGGGGTCCTGACAAATTTGGACTATTCAGATCGAGCGATCAAAGTCGCCTCAAAAGTAAGCCTTTTGCCGTCTCTGAGTATCTCAATTTTGACCGTTTGGCCGGGTTCTGCGTCTCGAATCGCAGCTACTAAACCTGCTTGTCCATCAATTGGCTCACCGTCAACGGCCAAGACTACGTCGTCTATAAGGATTCCCGCTTTATCCGCGGGTGAATCCGCTTGAACGTCAGTGATGATTGCTCCTTGACCGCCGTCTTCGCGAGCTGCAAGTCCTACGCCTAGAAATCCATCGTCACGCACAACTCCGCTTGCTTGTTTGCGCAGCTGTTCTACAACAATTAAAACTTCGTCTACAGAAATTGAAAAGCCAATGTTGTTCGCTGCTGAAGTTGAATCACCCCGGGCCACCGCTGTGTTGATGCCGACCACTTCACCCTTGAGGTTGACCAAAGGCCCGCCTGAGTTACCAGATGAAATCGCTGCATCGGTCTGAATCAAACTATTGAGCGCTCCTGAATCTGTTTCAATCGTGCGCTTCAACGCCGAAACAATGCCCGAAGTTACAGTCGGCCCACCATCAAGCGCCAAGGCATAGCCAATTGCAATTACTGCGTCACCAATTTGCACGCTGCCTGGCTTGGCGAAAGTCGCTGCAACCAAACCGGTGGCATCGATTTTCAATAGTGCAAGATCATTACCCAAGTCGCTGGCCAAAATTTTTGCCACGCGCGGTTCAGTTTCGCCCGCGAAACGAACCACTACTTCACTCGCATCTTCAACAACATGCGCATTCGTCAGAATTTGGCCATCAGAAGTCAACACAACACCAGTGCCTACTCCACGACCGCCACCGAAGTCTTCTTCAACTGTTGTCGAGATTGTTACGACACTGTTGGCTAGACGCGCTGCCACTTTGGCGATCGCCGATTCAGTAAGTTCATTTTCGCCAGACGAGACAACTACTGGTGCCGAAGTAATCTGCGATGACGAATCGTTGCTCTGCAAATCCACGAGGTTTGTATCTTGCGCGATATAAGTTCCGATAATGCCGCCGAACAAACCAAAAACAGCAGCAATGAGAACCAACCCGAAGCGTCGACGTGGGCGTGGCGCAGAATCACTGCTTGAACTTTGCAACTCGTGTTGACTTGGCTGTTGAGCCGGCAACTGTGGTGGTGGAAAAGCCGACGAGTTCTCGTTGAAGTCGCTCATGACTCAAGACTAACGCTGCGTAAATTGCTCGTCTCAGAGACGAATTTCACGGACTAACTTTGCTTAGGCGTTTTGAATCTTGATTTCGATGTCAACGCCAGCAGGCAACTCTAAACGCTGAAGACTGTCGATTGTCTTGGCGTTTGGATCAACGATGTCGATCAAGCGCTTGTGAATTCGCATCTCAAAATGTTCGCGCGAGTCTTTGTCAACGTGTGGCC
>JAEMTQ010000102.1 GCA_016462185.1 Ilumatobacteraceae bacterium | reverse complement strand
AACTTCGTTGTAGATGTTTGCCGAAAGGCGCACATAGGTCGAGTCGCCTGGTGAAAGAACAACTGTTTCAACTTTGTGTTCGCTGCTCATTTGAAGCGTCACATCTTCGGTCTGCGATTTTGTGAGTTGCAGTTTGCACGGCACTTGCACGAGTCGCATCCACGGACAAAACATTGCTGTCGGCACGTCAGTTTCGGTACCCCAGTGATCGTGCAACATTTTGGCGACTTCGTCAATCAGTTGGCGGTTATGTGTGTCGCGCTCGACAGAGTCGAACGATTCGTGAAATCGAATTGCGTGCGGTGTCGTCAGATAGCTCGAGTAGTCGTCAGTGCCTTGTGCGAAAAACGACTTGGGAAACCCAGCTTCGAAGTCCCAAGAGGGCGCGAGTGGTTTCATCAGAGCCGAAACTTGGGTTGATCGACAAACCAAACCGGCAGATGCGCGCGGAGCGCAAATCCATTTATGGAAGTTGCCAACCCAAACGTCAAAATCAGGTGGAAGCACTGGCGAGATCATGCCTGCGGTGTGGGCGCCGTCGATTACGACGCGAGCCTGTGGCGCAACACGGCGAATCGTGCGCACGATTTGTTCGATTGGCATCATCAGGGCAGTCGCCGAAGTAATTTGATCTAAAACAACAAGTGTTGTTTCGTTTGTGAGCGCCGCAAACACGCTGTCGGCGATGTCGTCGTCGTTTTGCACGCCTGAAGTGAAGTCAATTTCGGCGATTCGCAATGTGCCTTGCGTGCGGCGCGCTATTTCTTCGAGGCCATTGAGCACTCCGCCATAGCCGAGGCTGGTCGCCACGATTTGTGGGCGCGGTTTTGTGACGAGCGCACTAGCAGCAGTGATCACGCCCTGTGAGGCGTTGGGTACGAACGCGAAAAGATCTGCGCTAACGCCGAGCCATGCGGCGACGAAGGTGCGAGCTTCTTCGTGCAGTTTCGGCAGGGTGGTGCGAAAAAATAAATTTGGGTTGCTCTCTTCGAGTTGTTGAATTTCTCGTTGAGCCGCAGCGACAACTTTTGGTACTGCACCAAATGAGCCGTGATTTAGGTGTGCGATCTGTGGATCGAGGCTCCACATTTCACGATACTTATTCACGCCCACGACAAAGATTTTTCTGTGTTACGACTGCGGGCCGCGCAAGAGTTTGCCCGGTAATTCGCCCGTGAACTCGTCGTGGTCAACTGTCTGCACGCCATTTACGAGCGTGGCGACATAGCCGTGCGCAGTTTGTATCAGCCGGCGACCTTTGGCTGGCAAGTCAAAAACAACTTTTGGATTGTCAAAGCCAAGCGATTCGAAGTCGATCACGTTGATGTCGGCGCGCAACCCCGGCACGATCGCACCGCGATCTCGCAAGCCATGCAGTTCGGCGGTGTCACGCGTTTGACGTTTCACCATGTGTTCAAGTTCAAGTTTCGGGCCACGCTCACGATCGCGCACCCAGTGCGTCAAATTAAACGTCGGCATACCACCGTCGCAGATCACGCCGCAGTGGGCACCTGCATCGCTGAGGCCATTGCGTGTATTCGGATGTTGCAACAACTCGTGAGTCATCGACAAATCGCCATATGCATAATTTAAAAACGGGCGATAGATCATGCCTGTGCCGCCGTCTGAGAGCAGGTGGTCGATAATTACTTCAAATGGCTTCTTGCCAGTTTTCGCGGCGATCCCTGCCACAGACTGTTCGCGCGTCGGCTCGTAGTCAATTGCTGCAGATGTGATCGGAAACATTTGGTGAAAGTTCTCGCCAACGAATTGATGAAAAAATTTATGTGTTGGCACTTCGTCAAGCAGGCGTTGTTTGCGTTGCGGCTCGCTTAGTGCGGCTGCTCGTTGCGCAATCGGCAATGATGCGACCTCGCGATATGCGTTGTGCATTATCAGCGGATGTATCGTGCCTTGCAAGAACATGATCAAGCCGATGCTGCGACCCGCGACTTGTGCTTCGATCTTCTCGCCGAGACGCGCCGACTCTTCAATTAGTGCGAGAGTCTCGCGCCACAACTCAGCGTCATCTGCTGGTTGATTTAAGTTGATGCTCATCGTCACGCCCGTGCGTCGGGTGAGTTCGCGCATCCAACCCCATTCATCACCTGGCACTCGCCAGTGTTCGGCGGCCATTTGAAAAATTCCGTGACCCGCGCGGCGAATCGCTTCGGCGATGCCGTAAAGTTCGTCTGGTTGCGCGCTCGTACCAGGCACGAATTCGCCACTCTTGCTTTTATGCAGAGACGTGCGCGAAGTTGAAAACCCAAGTGCACCAGCGCGCAATGCCTGCTCAGTTAGTGCAGCCATTTTTTCGATGTCACTTGCCGTTGCATCTTCATTGTTGGCGCCTCGATCACCCATCACGAATGCGCGCAAGGCGCCGTGGCCGATTTGTGCGCCGAGATCTAAGACTCGAGGTTTTCTCGCGAGCGCGTCAAGATATTCGGGAAACGACTCCCACTCCCATTTGATGCCTTCGGTCATCGCCGCACCAGGAATATCTTCGACACCTTCCATTAATTCGATCAACCACTCGTGTCGTTCAGGAAGTGCGGGCGCAAAACCCACGCCGCAGTTTCCCATGACTGCAGTTGTTACGCCGTGCCAACTGCTCGGCGTCAACCATGGATCCCATGTTGCTTGTGCGTCGTAATGCGTGTGCACATCAACCCAACCTGGCGCAACGAGCATTGCGTCGGCGTTGATCACGTGTGATGCATGAGCAGTGGATGCTTTCAACGCAGGAGTTATCTCTGCGATGCGTCCATCTTTGATCACGATGTCGGCAGGTCGTTGTGGTGCACCAGTGCCGTCGACGAGTGCGGCATCGCGGATCACAGTCGTTGCCATGAGCCAAGCCTAGATGCGTAAGTAGGATGACTTATCAAGGGGAGCAGCCATGGAAATCAATAATTCGTTCGAAGTAAAAGCCCCAATTGATGTTGCCTGGGCGACACTGACTGACTTGGCGCGAATTGCACCGTGCTTGCCGGGGGCGACGCTTACGAGTATCGAAGGTGACGTCTATAAGGGTCATGTGACCGTCAAGGTTGGGCCGATTGTTGCCAAGTTTGGTGGTCAAGCGATCTTTCAAGAGCGCAATGACACCGCACACCGTGCAGTTTTAAAAGGCGAAGGTCGCGACTCAACTGGCAAAGGCAATGCCTCGGCGATCATTACTGCGCAACTCGAAGTTGTTGATGCGGGCACAACACGTTGCACGGTGAATACCGACTTGACTATCACGGGCAAGATTGCTCAGTTTGGTCGTGGTGCACTTGCTGATGTCAGCGACAAGTTGTTGAAGCAATTTGTTGTCAATCTCGAGTCGACTGTGTTGACGCAAGAAGCTAACAATGTGATCGATCCGGCCAGAGAAATTGCGGGCGAGGCGCAGCCGCTGAATTTGCTCGGCTCGACTGGCTTGTCGCTTGCTTTGCCAATTCTCAAGCGAATCGCACCTGTTTTA
>JAEMTQ010000101.1 GCA_016462185.1 Ilumatobacteraceae bacterium | reverse complement strand
CTCGGTAGAGTTTTATAAATGTCGCCGTTGATCGCACTTGCTGGTCGGTACGGTGCACCGAGCCGAGTTTCGCGAGACGCTGTCTCGTTCGCAGGTCGGCGATATCTTGACGCAATCTTGCGAGCCGGGGGCGAACCCGTCGTAATTTCTCCTCAACCGTTGACAACCGAAGATGCGCGAGCAATGATGCAGCGTTTCGATGGCCTCGTGTTGATGGGTGGCGCCGATGTCAACCCTGCGCTCTACGGTCAGAAGGCGGGCATACATATATATGGTGTGCAACCCGAGCAAGACATTTTTGAAACCGCGCTATTGAATGCCTCGCTTAATCTTGACCTGCCTGTTCTCGCGATTTGTCGCGGAATGCAACTTGCCAATGTTGTTCTCGGCGGTTCGCTCGTTCAGCACCTTGGAGAACTTGCCAACGCGAACCAGTTGCTCGCGCACGCACCAATGCAGTTTCCTGTTGGCGAAGAGTTTGCGCTACATCAAGTGAATCTCGAACCAGGTTCAAAGATCGCGTCAGCGCTCGGTGCGACACAGATTAACGGCGCCTCGTTTCATCACCAAGGAATTGATCGTTTGGCAGACGACCTGATCGCAGTTGGTTATGCGCCTGACGGAATTCTCGAAGCCGTTGAGCACCGCACGAAATGGTTGCTCGGCATGCAGTGGCACCCAGAAGATACGGCGGCAACAGATTCGGCTCAACAGAATTTATATAACGCATTTGTGCGGCGGTCGCGCGAGTTGTTAGCCGCCAAAGCGACGATATAAACGTTCGACTGGGCCACGCCCAAATTTTTGGTGCCACCAACTCGCCCAGACAATTGCCACAAAATAGACCGCGAGACTCATCGTCATTGCGGTGTCTAATCCTGTTGGCGTAACTAGCTGCCACCAGTTCACAACGGCGTTAAAAATAAAAATATGAGCCAGGTAAATCGTCAAAGTCATCTGACCTGTTGTCTGCGCAAGTCGCACGATGAATGTTTCACCGAAGCGATCACACAACAAAGTGACTAAAACAAAAACCGCAAGAACGACCCCAATTGAAGCAGTGACGTAAAGTATGCCGCGATCAAAAGGTTGTGTCGACGCAAGATGCGACCATCGTTCATCTGGCCCCGAGTCGCTAACAAACTCTGAGTTGATAATTGAGTTGAGTGAGTAGGCAAAGACGACTGCCGCAGTACCAAAAGTAAAGAGCCGTTTTCGAAGAATTGCGATCTGGTCGTACACACGGCCGAGCAGAATGCCGACGATAAAAAACATCAACCAAGGAAAGATCGGATGTGTGTAGTCAATAAACAGACGAATCAGTAAGTCACGCGGCGTATTTGGCGCAGTCGGCGAGAGCCAAAGAGTCAAGTTGCCGTTGAATGATTGTTCAAGACGCCACCACTCGATTAGCGCGCCTGCCAATACTGACAACGCAGCGAGCGCAATCAGTTTGGCTCGCGACCAAGTTGCGATGATGCTGCCGATGAGAAAGTAAGCACCGTAGTAAGGCAAAATTGTGCCCGCCCAAATCCACTCGACGCCGTAACCGAGAGTGAACAAGAACAAGCCCCGCCGCGCGAGCCGCCATCGAATGTCAGAGATGTTGTCGTTGCGTAGTTGCGCTGCTGCATCGCGATTAAAGAGCAGCGCGACGCCCATGCCGGCGACCATTACGAATCCAACCGGAAACGGATTTGCCAAAACACCTTCAAACGGATGCCACCATCGCTCAAAAATTGACGGACTCGCCGACGCTGAAACACTTTGAAAGTTCAAATAGCCGTGATAGTTGAGCACGATGATGCCGAACAGAGCGATCGTGCGCATCACATCTAAAGACGCAATACGTTGATCGGGGTTCTCAGTTCGACGTTCACTTTCGTGCGTCAACATTGCTAAAGCCAGGTGGTTACGTCTGGGTAAACGCGGGTGAGTGGTTGTTGAACGTCCACTTGATCGCCAACTTTTGGCGCATTTTCTTTTGCCGAAACAAAAACCATTGACGTGTGCATGTGTGGTGGCTCGAGCAACTCAAGACGCTTTTGTTTGAAATGAAACGGACTTTGCTCGGCACCCACGAGGTGAACTCCGTGGCTAGAACCTGTCCCGATCATCACCAGAACACCATCGCTGGCGACTTTTACGTTGCGGTAGCCGGCAGTTGAACCAGCGCTAATTGCTCGCGTATCGAGCACATCGGCTGTGAGTTTGAGCATCGACTTATCTCCGAGCCAAAGTTGTGTGCCACTTCGTACCCGAATCTTTTTGTCAGCAAATTTCGCGCGAAGTTCGCGCAACGACGATGCATCAACATGACTGATCAACCACGGCAAGTCTGAGGCAACTTTGCCGATCATTTCGCCGACTTCTTTTGCATGATCTTGCATCGTGCCGTCTAATGGCGGATGCACCGACCAGCCAACTTGCTTGAGTCCCGCGCCCTGCACAGCAGATTGCATTGCTGCAACATCACTTGTGTCGGCGCCATAACGGTTCATGCTTGAGCGCAATTTAATGACAATGTTGCCGCTCCAAGAACCATTCTTGAGGTTCTGCACATGTTGCAGCGAACCAACGGTCAGCACAACATTTTTCGGCAAATCTTTTGGAATGTGTTGGCCGACTGGGGTCAAGACCAAAGCAGTGCAATTAGCCGGCACGTCTTGAGCTTCAAAGACCGTGCCGACGGCGATCTGATTTGCGATTTTTACGGCGTGCGCCATCAAGTTTGCGCGACCAAAGCCGTATCCGTTGCCTTTGACAACTGGAATCAAATCGCCCAAATCGCTCGCAGTCTGCGAAACGTGACGATCCCACGCTGCCGAATCAACACTGAGTTGCAAAGTCACTGCTATTAACTTTACAGCCGCTTGTTTAGCGAATTACTTTTTGCCGTTAACCCTGTGTGTAATGGCGCGTGCGACTTCAATCAAGATCGTGACTGAGAATGCACTGGCAAATGCAATCAAGAATGCTTTGGTGTGATTGTCGGCGAAAGATCTTCCACCAATGAACCCGAGAAGTGACGCATAAGTCGACCAGACACTTGCGGCGACAATCGCCCAACCAATAAACCACTTACGCGGTTGCTTGGTGACACCGCACGAAAGCGTGAGCAGAGTTCGCCCACCCGGAATAAACCTTGCAGTAATCAAAAGTAGGCCGCCGCGATTGCGAATTTGTTCGACGATGTTCTCTAGTTGCTTGGCACCTTTTTCGGTTCGTGTTCTTCGTTTCACGACCCAGTCGCTGGCTTCACGTCCGAGAAAGTAACTCATGTTGTCGCCGACGAATGCTCCGGCACCTCCGCACAAAATCACCAGAGCGATTGAAAGATCTCCGGTGCCAGCAGTTACGCCACCGATGATCACCAGAGTTTCACTTGGCACAATCGGCAACACAGAATCAAGAACCGCGATCGTGAAAATCACCACATAAAACCACGGCGAAGATGAGGTTTCTTTCAGCCAATCGAAGAAAGTATTAAAAACCGAAAGCACGT
>JAEMTQ010000100.1 GCA_016462185.1 Ilumatobacteraceae bacterium | reverse complement strand
AATCCCAATTAAGTTCGGTGCGTGCTCTAAGCAAAAAACTTCAAATTGATAGTGATGGAGCGATTACAAAGTTTGATTTACTCCGTGGACAAATAGTTGGCCTAGTCAGAGCACCTGTTCGTCAGGTTGCCTCGAGTTTAATTTTATTAGTTGACCGACTTCTCGGGCCGACTCGTTAGCCACGCACCAAAAATTACAATCAGCATCCCGACAATTGAAAGTAGTAAAACTTTTTCGTCGTTGAATATCACGCCTAGAAATGTTCCAACAATCGGTGTGAAATAAGTTGGAATCATCGATCGAATCGGTCCAGTGCGTTTTAACAAAGTTCCAAACAGCAAGAATGCAATACCGGAACCAAGCGCACCCAAAACAATTGTCGAGCCAATCAGGCTTGGCGAAAAAGTTGTTGAGCGCATTGCGACAAGGCCCAAAGGCGATGAGATCAAAGTTGAAATTGCGACAACGCGCAACATTAAAGATGCTGGTGAGTAAATCGCCTGTAGTGGTCGGGCAATATTGAGCCCCACTGCGTAGCAAAGCAGCGCAAGGGCTAGATACAGAATTCCTTTTAGGTCAGCCGAGCTTCCTTCGTTGATTGATGGAACAGCGATCAAGACGATGCCGATAAAGCCAACCACGACGGCGATTATTCTCTGAAATGAAGGTGCCTTGCGAACCCAGAGTGCCGTAATTATTGCAACGACAACTGGAAGTGCACCGTTCATCATTCCGGCGATGCTGCTGGCGACTGTTTTTTCTGCGAGTGGAAACAAAAAGAACGGCATCGCCATCCAAATAAAACCCAAGACGAAGAGTCTGGATCGGTGCTCTCGAGCGATTTTTGCTCTTGACCCGGGAATGAAAAATAATGCCACCATGCCAAAAAATGAGCGACCAAAGGGCACAAAAGTATTTGGTGCGTCTCGAATAATGATGTCAATCAACAAAAATGATGAGCCCCAAGTGAGTGCCATGCCGAGGGCCAAAAGCCACTCAATTAAACCGAAATTGAGGTTCGTGTCTGCACTTGTGGCGCCAGAAGAATTTGCCGAGTAGGTGATTTTCATTGCGGTTTACTATTCTCGCCGATGGGCATTCGTTTCAACGGTTTTAAGTTTTGAAGTGAGGGGCATGTGGCAAACGAACTAAATGCGATTGATGCTCTCTCTTACGAGCAGAGAAAGTTTCCACCTTCGGCAGAGTTCAAAGCGAGTGCGATTGTCTCTGACCAAAGTCTCTACGAAGAAGGTGAGCGAGATTTTGAGGCTTATTGGGCACGGCATGCTCGTGAATTAGTTTCGTGGTCGCAGCCTTTCACGAAAACCCTTGAGTGGGATCCTCCTTATGCCGAGTGGTTCAGTGATGGCACGCTCAACGTTTCATACAACTGTCTTGACCGCCATGTGTTGGCTGGTCGCGGCGACAAAGTTGCTTTTTATTGGGAAGGCGAACCTGGCGATTCACGAGTCATCACATACGCAGAACTCCTGGAAGAAGTTCAAAAGTTTGCAAATGTCTTAAAGGGTCTTGGAATTAAAAAAGGCGATCGAGTAAATATTTATTTACCGATGATCCCCGAAGCAGCAGTAGCGATGCTTGCGTGTGCTCGCATCGGCGCGGCACACAGCGTTGTTTTTGGAGGATTCTCTTCGCAGTCGTTGTCTGATCGAATCAACGATGCAGAGGCAAAACTTTTGATCACAGCTGATGGTGGCTGGAGGCGCGGAGAAGTATTTCCACTTAAGTCGCAGGCTGACGAGGCATTGAAATCAACAACAACTGTTGAGCACGTTGTCGTCGTGAAGCGCGGCAACAATCCAATTTCAATGACTCCGAATCGGGATGTTTGGTATCACGAGGAGATGGCCAAGGCTGATGCGGTTTGCGTCGCCGAACCGATGGAAGCAGAGCACTTGTTGTTTTTGCTTTACACATCAGGCACGACCGGCAAGCCAAAAGGCATCATGCATACAACTGCGGGATACTTGACTCATGTGACAACGACATTTAAGTATGCGTTTGACCACAAGCCTGAGACAGATATTTTTTGGTGTACTGCAGATGTCGGTTGGGTGACTGGGCATAGCTACATCGTTTATGGTCCGCTCGCAAATTGTGCAACCCAAATCATGTATGAAGGTGTGCCGAACTTTCCGGCCAACGATCGCATTTGGCAAATCATTGAAAAATACAAAGCGACTATTTTTTATACCGCGCCGACGGCGATTCGTACTTATATGAAGTGGGGCGCCCAAGAACCACAGAAGCATGACTTGAGTTCGTTACGACTAATTGGCACGGTCGGCGAACCGATTAATCCAGAAGCTTGGATTTGGTACAACGAGAACATCGGCAATTCACGATGTCCGATTATTGACACGTGGTGGCAAACAGAAACTGGTGGAATGATGATCACACCTCTTCCGGGCGTGACTGTAACTAAACCTGGTTCAGCAACGTTTCCTTTGCCAGGTATTGGTGCCGAACTTGTTGACGAGCAGGGGAGTCGCGTCATGTCTGGTGGCGGTTACTTGACATTGACAACACCGTGGCCAGGAATGTTGCGAGGAATTTGGGGAGACCAAAAGCGATATCGCGAAACTTATTGGAGCAAGTTTCCTGGGCGATACTTTGCCGGTGACGGCGCGAAGCTCGACAGTGAAGGGTATTTATGGCTGCTTGGCCGCGTTGATGACGTTATGAATGTTTCGGGTCATCGAATTTCGACAACAGAAGTTGAGTCTGCGCTTGTCTCGCATCCGAGTGTCGCTGAGGCTGCGGTTGTTGGGGCCAACGATGCCATGACTGGCCAAGCAATTATTGCTTACGTCACGCTACGTGGTGGTTTAGAAGTCGACGAAAAAGTTTTACGTGAACATGTGGCAAAAGAGATTGGTCCGATTGCTAAGCCAAAAATGATTTTCTTCACTCCAGACTTGCCAAAGACTCGTAGTGGAAAAATTATGCGTAGGTTACTGCGTGATGTTGCCGAAGGCCGCAATATTGGCGACACAACTACTTTGGCTGACGCATCAGTTGTAAGCGAATTGCAAAGACGAGCCGCCGAAACGCCGACCGAAGACTGAAGTCTGAAAGTCTTCGCGAAATTAGTCGCGGAAATTAATGAATTGCAATGGCAAATCTAAATTCGCCGCACGCAACATCGCTATCGTCTCTTGTAGGTCGTCTCGCTTTTTGCCGCTGATACGAAGTTGATCGCCCTGTGTTTGACCGCCTACACCTTTAGGACCTTTTTCCTTGATCAGTTTGTTGATTTCACGTGCTTTTTCGGCCGGCACACCAACCTTGATAGTCACGACTTGTCTGACACTTTCGCCCGTTGCTTGTTCGATCTTTCCCCAGTCCAGACTCTTTAGCGAGATATTGCGCTTGACGAAGCGCTCTTCGAGCAAAACTTTGAGCGCACGAAGTCGGTCTTCGCTGCTTGTTCGCAGTGTGAGGATCAGATCTTTCTGCTCAATTTCCGAGTTGGTGTCTTTAAAGTCATAGCG
>JAEMTQ010000099.1 GCA_016462185.1 Ilumatobacteraceae bacterium | reverse complement strand
ACCATTGCAATAAATGCAAGTCGTGTCGATGAAAACAATGCCTCACGTGCACTTTGTACGTCTAAAAATGTAGACCACCAATGAGTTGAAAAACCTCTCGGTGGCCAAGTAAGCGAATTGGCTGTATTAAACGAAAGAATCAAAACCAAGAGCAACGGGGTGTAAAGAATTACGAGAACACCATACGTTGTTGCACGAAGCGAAAATTGTGAACGATTCGAAATTTGCATCAGAGATTCTTGAATGCGCCGAGTCGTGCCATAACACCGAGATAGACAACCATAATCCCGATTGGCCATAACGTAAACGCAGCAGCTAGTGGCTGATTAGGTGCCAGCAACGCACGTTCAATAATGTTGCCGACCATTTGAACAGTACCACCAACTATTTTCACTGTGATGTAATCACCTAACGAAAGCGAAAAAGTAAAAATACTGCCTGCTGCAATTGATGGCACCAACATCGGCATCATTACTGAGAAAAATGTTCGAATCGAACCTGCCCCGAGGTCGCTTGACGCATCCAATAACGATTCTGGCAACCGTTCGAAGCCAGTGTAAATCGGCAAAAACATATAAGGAAACCACATATATGCAAGCGTGATGATCACCGCAAGATATCCGAAGCCAGGCGACCACCCAATTGTGTTTTTTAGAAAACCACCATTGCCAAACTCAGACCCTGGCTCAAACACTGCTCTAAGCGCAAATGCCTTGACTAAATATCCTGCCCAAAGTGGCAGCAACATTGCTACAACTAATCCCCGCTTGGCCCAAGATTTTGCCAGTTTAGAAATATAGAAACCCACTGGCAGGGCCAAAGCAAAACAGATTGCAGTTGCGGCGGTGGCGATGCCGATACTGCGCAGCACCATCATCAAATATGCACTTTCAGTTGCGACTTCGTCCAGATTGCTTAGCGTCAGCTCTGTTGTTGCCTTGCCTGTGAACTCTTGCAATTTGAAAAATGCGCTGATAATTAATAGTGCAAGTGAACCGACATAAACAACAAGCAACCACAGCAGTGGACCGCTCAAAAGAATTCCAAGACCAACTCTTGGGTGTTTGCTCGCAAAACGAGTTGATCGCCTGAGTGTGTTCGCAACAGATGACATTTTCAATTCCTTAAATTCACAAACGAAAGTGGGTCGAGGGCACTAGTCCCTCGACCCACACTTCGTAATCACTTAATAGTTTTATGCGCGCAGTTTATTCCACGCGTTGACCCACTCTGTATATGGAACACACTCAACATCGCGTCCATCAAGACATTCGGCGGTTGGAGTTGTCCAGTACCAAACATCACCCCAGTAAGACGCATCTGTTGCATGGAAGTTCGCACAGTGATTCGCATCGGCTGTCAAGTCACATGACTTGGCATTCGATGGTGCTTCACCAAACCATTCAGCTACACCGGCATTTGCCTGTGGCGAAATAATATGGTTAAGCCACATGTATGCGCAATTTGGATGCTTGGCTTTGCTTGAAACCATCCATGTATCTGACCAACCAGTTGCGCCCTCTTTTGGCTTCGTGGCCTCAATTTTTGCAGCGTTACCTTTTGCCAAGTTAACGATGATTTGCCACGATGTACCAAGTGTCACCGATCCTGCTTCTAGTGAAGCTTGTTGGTCGGTGTATAGCGCCCAGTACTGACCAACAATTGACTTCTGGGTTTCAAGAGCCGCAATCGCTGCATCAAACTGTGTTTGATCTAGCGAGTACGGATTTGTGATCCCAAGGTCTGGTTGTGTAGCCATCAAATAGACCGCAGCATCAGCAATATAGATTGGGGCGTCGTAAACAGAAATCTTTCCTGCGTATGGACTGTCAGCCTCAAACATTGCTTTTATCGAATCTGGTGCCGCACCTGCTTCTGTGTTGTAAACAAGAACGTTTGCACCACGACCGTGTGGAACACCGTAAGCAACTCCATCTTTAGAGTTCCAAAGTTTGTCCTTCAAGTCTGCGAATACGTCTGCATAGTTCGGAATCAAATCCAAGTTGACTGGTGCAACGTCGCCACCAGCAATCAACCGAAGGGTTGCATCGCCAGAAGCTGAAACGGCATCATATTCACCACTTTGCATAAGCTCTACCATTTCGTCAGACGAGTTGGCGTATTTAGCATTTACTTCACAGCCAGTTTCTGCTTCGAAACCAGTTACCCAGTCGACTGCAGGATCTGTTGACCCATCTTCGATGTACCCAGCCCAAGCAATGACGTTGACTGCGCCTTCGCCATCACCAAGTTCTTCAAGTGCTCCACTTCCGTCATCTCCGCCGCCGCATGCGCTAAGAATTAGCACACCAATCGCTGAGATTGCTAATAATTTTCTCATTGATTTCATTTTCTCTCCAGTCTTGATTTTTGGGTTACCTAATACTGCTAACTTACCCCAAATACGGCATCGGGTTGCCAAAGAAGTACCACGACCTGACCTACGAGAAAGCGAGCAGTTTGTTCACTTGGGCCACTTGAGATGACTGCTCCGCTACCCGTAACTAGGCAGTGAACTCTGCATTCTGCACCTAAATATTGAATTGACGTAATGGTTGCTCTAATGCCAGCCTGCGTCAAATCTTCGGAAATCTGAACATGTTCTGGGCGCAAAGTAAAAACTCCTGCACGCCCAACAAGCTGAAGTGCTCGATCACCAGAAAACAAATTTGTGATGCCGACGAAACCAGCAACAAACGATGTCGCTGGATGCTCATAAATCTCACGGGGAGTGCCAACTTGCTCGATTTTGCCAGCATTAAAGACCACGACACGATCACTCATTGAAAGTGCCTCACCTTGATCGTGAGTTACATAAACAAATGTGATGCCAACTCTTTGTTGAATTGACTTAAGTTCAACCTGCATTTCTTCGCGCAACTTTAAGTCGAGCGCACCAAGCGGTTCATCCAACAACAAAACTTTGGGTTGGTTGACTAGCGCACGAGCCAGGGCCACGCGTTGACGCTGACCACCAGAAAGTTGATTTGGCTTTCGATCCGCAAAACCAACTAGTTGAACCACTTCCAAGATTTCAGTCGCACGATTTCGTCGCTCTGGTCGAGCAACGCCCTTAACTTTGAGCCCATACTCAACGTTCTCTAAGACTGTCATATGCGGGAAAAGTGCATAATCTTGAAAAACGGTATTCACATCTCGTTCAAATGCTGGCACCCCAGTCACATCTTTTCCATTAAGCATGATTGATCCACTTGTGAGTGGTTCAAATCCGGCGATCATTCGTAACACAGTTGTCTTGCCAGATCCGGACGGGCCAAGCAATGTTAAAAATTCGCCATCAAATACATCTAGATTTACTGCATCAACTGCAACGACTGATCCGAAAGTTTTGCGAACATCTCGAAGTGCAATCGCTATTGTCTTTGTTTGAGTCGTTTGTGAAGCCATCGTCTCTACGATACGTCTTTTCACCTCGCCAACTAAACATCAAATTAACGCAATAGCGTAAGCACCTATGTGGGGCACACCAGACATGGTTTCAAAACTCGAACATGTTCTTGTGC
>JAEMTQ010000033.1 GCA_016462185.1 Ilumatobacteraceae bacterium | reverse complement strand
CGCTACAAGTTGCATTTCGCACTGGTGGTGTAGCCGGAATGTTCACCGTCGGTCTCGGCCTTCTCGGTGCAACTTTGATCATCGCGCTGTTTCAAAACACAAGTTCGGCAATGCTCGTCGGTTTCGGTTTTGGTGGATCACTACTCGCCTTGTTCTTGCGTGTCGGTGGCGGAATTTTCACAAAGGCCGCCGACGTTGGTGCTGACTTGGTCGGCAAAGTTGAAGCAGGAATCCCAGAAGATGACCCACGCAACCCAGCAACAATTGCTGACAACGTGGGCGACAACGTTGGCGACTGCGCAGGCATGGCGGCTGACTTGTTCGAGAGTTACGAAGTAACCCTTGTTGCATCGATCATTCTTGGTGTTGCCGCGTTCAACTCAATTGGTTTGAATCCGGCGCTCGGCTTGGTCTTCCCACTTGCCGCTCGCGCTATCGGCGTGATCGCGTCAATCGCCGGTGTTTTCGCCGTGCGTGCAAAAGATGGCGAGACAAACGCATTGAAGCCAATCAACCGTGGTTTCCTCACAGCAGGCATCATCACCGTGATCGGCACATATATTCTCGCCACGTATTACGTAGGCAACGACAAACTTGAAAAGACTGGTTTTTCAAACACCGGTTGGCGAGTTTTTGGCGCCGTTCTCGTCGGCTTAATTCTTGCTCAAGTCTTGAGCCGTCTCACAGAATATTTCACTGGCACTGAATACGGCCCAGTAAAAGAAATTGCTGAGTCGTCTGAAACTGGCCCAGCAACAGTCGTGCTCTCGGGCACTGCATCTGGTCTTGAGTCTTCGGTGTACGCGATCTTGTGCATCGCCGTTGCGCTCGGCACAACAATTTGGATGGGTGGCGGAAACATTCAGTTCTCGCTCTACCTCGTCGCTTTGTGCGGCATGGGTATGTTGGCCACAACTGGTGTCATCGTTTCTGAAGACACGTTTGGTCCGGTATCCGATAACGCAGCAGGCATCGCCGAAATGGCTGGCGAACTGCACGGCGAGACAGGCAAGATTCTTGTCAGCCTCGACGCAGTCGGCAACACGACAAAGGCTGTCACAAAAGGTTTCGCAATCGGCTCGGCAGTTATCGCAGCAGTTGCGTTGTTCGCTTCATACATCGAAACAATCGCTGGCGAACTCGGACTCACAGACGAGGCAGGCAAGAAGCTCGAAGGCTCGGCAATTTTCACTGCAGTTGAAACTCAAATCAACGTTTCAGATGTAAAAACATTTATCGGCCTTCTCATCGGTGGATCAATTGCCTTCATGTTCTCGGCACTCGCAATTCGCGCAGTAGGCCGAACCGCTGGTGTCGTGGTGCAAGAAGTGCGCAGTCAGTTTGCAGACGGCAAAATTATGGCCGGCACAAAACAACCTGACTACGGTCCGGTAATCGATATCTGTACGGCAGCATCGCTTCGCGAACTAACAACGCCAGCATTGCTCGCAGTTCTCACACCAGTAATTGTCGGTTTTGGTATCGGCTACGCCGCACTCGGTGCGTTCTTGGCAGGCGTTATCTTGACTGGACAGTTGATGGCTAACTACTTAAGCAACTCGGGTGGTGCATGGGACAACGCCAAAAAGTACATCGAAGACGGTCATCATGGTGGCAAAGGATCAAATGCTCACAAAGCAGCCGTCATTGGCGACACCGTTGGCGACCCGTTCAAAGACACTGCGGGCCCTGCGCTTAATCCGTTGATCAAGGTGATGAACTTGGTCGCATTGTTGACCTTGCCAGCAATCATCAACTTGAAAGACAACGACGCTGCTCGTTTGAGCATTGCCGGCATCTCATTGGTGATCTTGGTTATTTCAATCATGTTCTCGCGTCGCAAGACAGTCAGCATGGTCGCTGCTTAATCTGCGCGAATCGTTTTAAAAAATGTCAAACCGCGTTGACTATCTCAGCAATGAGTGGATCAATGCAGTTGCTGAAGGCATTCGTCAAAGCAGCGAGATTGCTGCCGTGGCGCGCGACAACTCGGTTGCAGTTACCCAGATCATCACTGGCACACCGCGTGGCGACGTGACGTATCATCTCGAGTCGCGCGACGGCAAAATTAGTTTTGCCAGCGGTGCGGCCGCAACTTCAGATATCGCATTCACTCAAGACTGGCAAACAGCCGTGGGTGTCGCCACCGGAAAAATAAATGCCCAAGAAGCATTCATCAGTGGCAAGATTCGTTTCAAAGGTGATCACGAGCGAGTCATCGCTACCCAACCATTATTTTTGGCACTCGACGTTGTGTTCACAAGCGTCAACGCCAACACGAATTTCTAATTCGCGCCTCGCGAATTTTTTAAACTAGACCCAGGCTGCGAACGGCATCGCGCTCATCAATTAATTCGGCCACAGATGCGTCGATCATCTTGCGACTGAAATCATTAATTGGCAAGCCCTGCACAATGCTGTATTCACCGTTCGCGCATGTGCACGGGAAAGACGAAATCAAACCCGCTGGCACGCCGTAACTGCCATCTGAAGGCACCGACATGCTCACCCAATCACCCGCTGGCGTGCCCTGCACCCAGTTGCGTATGTGATCCATTGCTGCGGTGCCAGCAGAAGCAGCCGAAGACAAACCGCGGGCTTTGATGATTGCCGCACCGCGCTTGGCGACCGTCGGAATGAACGTCTCGCGCATCCAAGCCTCGTCGTTGACCAAGGTCGCAGCATTTTTGCCGTCAACTTCACAATTAAACAGATCTGGATACTGCGACGCCGAGTGGTTTCCCCAAATCGTCATTTTTTTGATCGAGGTAACTGGTTTACCAACCCGTTGGGCTAGTTGAGCCACTGCGCGGTTGTGATCTAAACGAGTCATCGCCGTAAATTGTTTTGGATCAATCTCGGCGGCGTTGCTCATCGCGATAAACGCATTCGTATTCGCCGGGTTGCCAACAACTAAAACTTTGACATTCTTCTTTGCATTTTTTGCAATCGCTCGACCTTGTGGCTTGAAGATTCCGCCGTTTGCAGTCAACAAATCGGCGCGCTCCATGCCATCTTTGCGCGGCATCGCACCAATCAACAGAGCAATATCTGCGTCACCAAAGGCAACATTGGCGTCGTCGGTTGTAATTACATCTACAAGTGGCCCATAAGCGCAATCGTCAAGTTCCATTTTTACGCCATTGAGCGCGCCGAGTGCTGGCGTCACTTCAAGCAACTGCAAAATTACCGGTGTATTTGGCCCAAGCATCTGACCCGAAGCGATGCGAAACAAAATTCCGTAACCGATTTGTCCGGCTGCGCCGGTAACTGTGATTCGAACTGGTGTAGTCATAGCGCAGTAATCGTAGTTTAAAAGATGCCGTGAGAAAAGTTACGGGCGACCGATTGCCTGCATCATCAAGTCGGCATAAACCTTTTGGCCTTCAGGTCGAATATGGATCTTGTCACTATATAAATACTCGGGGTGTGCCAATGCAATTGAATACCAGTCCAAGACTTTGACGTTCTCATACCGACTCGTCAATTCATTGATGCGTCGATTATTCGTATTTTGCCGCACTTCACTTGGCACATGCACCGTTACAAACAACACCAACGGCACATCTTTTAGCGGAACCATAATTTCATCAAGTGTCGTTTCATCAACCGTGTTGTTGGTGCCAAGATGAATTATTACAACCGAACCGAGACGATTCACTGACTTCATGTAGTTCGCAATCTCAAGAGCCTGACGATATGGCCGACTCTTAACTGCATCTACGGTCACGCCGCGATCAGTCAACACATTGGCCGCGCCCAGCATCACCGAGTCGCCGATCGCCAGCACATCGATTGGTTGGCCATCAAGAGTTGTTGTTGCAGTTGCGATCTGCCCCGCAATCGTTGACGCTGTTGCGGCAACTCCAGCGTCGTCACTTTGCCCGCCACCCAAAACGTCGACCGTGTTGCCTTCATTATCTGACAAGTTCTGGGCAATTTCATCGAGTTGCACGCCGGCTGTTGCCAAACTGACGACTCCAAACACAGGCAGCAACAATGCGAACGCAGCCAAAACAATTCGTCGCTGACGACGAACAAGCTGTGCCCCGAATGCCGGCTGGCGAAACTCTGCCCACCACCTCGAGACTGCACCTTGTCGCACCGGTGTTTCGATATAGCGATAGCTCAATTCGGTCAGCGCCAGGGCGAACAAAACCAAAACTACAAACTCGTATGGTGTCAAACCTTTGCCGGCAAAACGTCGATAAAACTGAAACACCGGCCAATGAAAAAGATAAAACCCGTAAGACCGCCGACCCAGCCAAACCAAAACAGGATTGCTCAAACTGCGCGCAAGAATTTTTGAACTCGGATGAACCGCCGCCGCAATCACGGCGAGGCTCGCGAGATCTGTCAAGAAGAATCCACCACGAAACAAGAAGTCGTAACCCACAGTGCCTTCGTCTGTGCCTTCAATAACCGTTTGAAAACGCCACATCATCAGCGCGAGTGCGGCCAGACCACCAAAGCCGATGAAGTCAAACAATTTGTTGGCTCCTGCGCGAGAGTTCTGCAACAACCATGGTCGCCACCAAATTGCCAGTGCTGCGCCCAGCAACAAGCCACTTGAACGTGTCAGGGTGCCAAGAAACAAGAAGTCAATTCGCGAAACAGACTGACCAAACAAACTCATGAACTGATTCGGTGTGTCTCCGATATTTGAGATGGTCCCCGGCTGGTAAACCAACGCCGTATAAATCGCCAAAATTACGGCCAGACCAAAGAACACCGCGCTGACGATCGGCAACCGACGTTTGCCAAACTTGGCGACAATCAACATCACAACTGGCCAAATTAAATAGAACTGTTCTTCAACGGCCAACGACCATAAATGTCTTAACGGAACAAACTCGAATGACGTGAAATAACTTGTACCGACCCAGATTTGAAACCAGTTAAAACCGTAGAGCAGCGCGGCAATCACGTCGCCACGTAAAGTGCCGAGCATTTCGCGCTGAAAGAGTGCCGCAAACACGACTACTCCGAGAACAACAACCCACAGTGCGGGCAGCAATCGCCGCGCCCGACGCCACCAGAATTCTTTCAGGCTGATCGAGCCGTTCTTCTCAGATTCGGCGAGCAACAACAGCGTGATCAAATATCCGCTGATTACAAAAAATACTTCGACACCAAGAAAACCACCGGGCAGCCACATTTTGTTGGCGTGATAGATGATCACCGCCAACACAGAAAGCGCGCGAATGCCGTCCAGCGACGGCATATAGGTCAGAAGTTCAGATCGTTTGTTCATTTGTCAGCGCTCGCATTGAGCATTGAAATTCTAATGTTTTTACTCGCTTCGTGCTGTGCGCTTCACAGACTCGCGACGATTTGCGCCATCAATTCACATGCTTCTGTTGGATTCAATCCGACCTTCACACCAGCATCGCGCAACGCATCCATCTTGCCTTGTGCGGTGCCTTTGCCTCCTGAAACAATCGCTCCAGCGTGACCCATTTTTTTACCAGCCGGCGCTGTGACACCTGCAATATAGGCACTCATTGGTTTTGTCACGTGAGCCATGATGAACTCGGCGGCTTCTTCTTCTGCAGTTCCACCGATCTCGCCGATCATGATGATCGCATGCGTCTCGGGGTCAGATTGAAACTCGGCCAAACAATCTACGAACGAAGTTCCTGGCACTGGATCGCCGCCGATACCAACGCAAGTCGACACGCCAATATTTCGCTGCTTCAATTCATAGAGCGCTTGATACGTCAATGTGCCAGAACGCGAAACAATGCCGACGTTTGGGCCGCTCGCAGTCGGTAACGCTGCGATTTCTCCGGCGGTAATACCAATATTGCATTTACCTGGACTGATAATGCCAGGGCAATTCGGGCCAAGCAATCTCGTTTTCGGAAAATCACGTTGCAGAGTTGCAAACACTCGCGCTTCATCTTGGGCTGGCACGCCTTCGGTGATGCACACGATAAACCCGATACCCGCGCGGGCTGCTTCGAGAATCGCAGCGGGCGATGCTTTTGGTGGCACCGAAATAAAAGAAGCTGTTGCTCCAGTTGCAGCAACGGCGCTTTCAACCGTGTCAAAAATCGGAATGCCATCAACGTCTTGGCCTGCTTTGCCTGGCGTTACGCCGGCTACTACTTGCGTTCCATAGTCGCGATTACGCAAACCATGAAACCGACCTTGACCGCCTGTTAAACCTTGCACCAAAACTTTTGTCTTTTCGTTTACAAAAATGGCCATGTTATTTCTTTCCTGCAATTTCAACTGCGTTTCGAGCAGCCTCAAGCATCGTTGAACGCGAAATCAACTGCGACTCAGGAATGCCCGCATTGGCGAGGATTTCTCGGCCCTCAGTGGCGTTCGTTCCGTCAAGGCGAATCACAATTGGTGCGCGCAACTTCACGCGCTTCATTGCCTCAACGATGCCTTTGGCAACTTCGTCACCGCGAGTGATGCCACCGAAAATATTGATGAAAATACTCTTAACTTTTGCGTCTGAGTTGATTACTTCAAGCGCCGACGTCATAAGTTCGGCGTTCGCACCGCCACCAATATCGAGAAAGTTGGCGGCCTTTCCACCGACTTGATTGACTACGTCAAGCGTGCTCATCGCCAGACCTGCGCCGTTGGCGATGATGCCGACCGTGCCGTCCAAGCCGATGTATTGCAAATTCTTTTCGCGAGCAAGTTTCTCGCGTTCGTCGAGTTCTTCGGTTGCACGGTACTCGTCCCACTCGGGGTGACGAAATGCTGCGTTGTCGTCCAAAGTCACCTTGGCATCAAGCGCGTGAACTTCACCGTTTGGTTTCAAAATCAGCGGGTTAATCTCGGCCAAGTCGCAATCACCTTTAGTGAAGCACTCATAAAGTTTGACCAACATCGCCGCCACACCATCTTGTGCTTTTTCAGAAATTCGTGCATCCACGACAGCACGTCGTGCCGTCTCGAGGCTCAAGCCTTCAACAGGGTTGATGTGCAGTTTGACAATTGCAGTTGGGTCGACAACAGCTACATGTTCGATCTCAACACCGCCTTGCGCCGAAAGCATCAACAAATGACGCTTGGCCGAACGGTCAAGAGTAAACGACGCGTAATACTCTTCGGCAATATCTGATGCGTGTTCAACCCAGATGCGCTTGACAATGTGACCCTTGATGTCCATTCCTAAAATATTTTTTGCGTGCGTGCGAACCTCATCAACATTGTTCGCCAACTTGATGCCGCCAGCCTTGCCTCGACCGCCCACTTGCACTTGTGCCTTGATCACAACCGGATACTTCGCGAGTTCAGCCTGCTCAACTGCTTGCTCGACTGTCAGCGCGACGCCACCAGCAGAAACAGGAATGTTGTAGCGCGCAAAATATTGCTTGCCTTGATACTCAAAAAGATCCACTTAATTCCTTTTTTTATTAATTTTCAACACGCGAGTCGAGCGCCAACTCTAGCCATTTGGCAATATCGCCGAGCGACGAACCTGGCCCAAAAATTTCACCCACACCTTGTTGCTTGAGCGTTGCAATATCTTCTTCAGGAATTACCCCTCCGCCAAAAATCAGAATCTCGCCAAGTTTGCGACTTCGAAGTTCTTCCATCACCCGCGGAAACAACGTCAGGTGTGCTCCCGACAACAGCGACAGCCCAACGGCGTCGGCGTCTTCTTGCAAAACAGTCTCGGCGATCTGCTCGGGTGTCTGATGCAGGCCCGTATAAATGACCTCAAAACCGGCATCGCGCAGGGCGCGGGTAATCGTCTTGGCCCCACGGTCATGGCCATCTAGACCAGGCTTAGCTACTACGACACGATAATTTCGTTTCACGACTCAATAACCTTACGACATGCGCCGTATCGAATTCACATCGCCTCTGGCTCGCGCCGTCGCACCCGTTGTCGGCGGGATTCTGGGTTTCGCACTTTTATTTGGCCTGACATGGATTTTCGCCAGCATGGCCACCGACAATCGTCAGGGTAAACCAGAGACGATTCCACAAACTTTTGAAATCGGAGCAGTTGCCGACATCGCAAAACTCGTCGACGAAGGCGGCCCGATTCTTTACCCCGATCTGCGAGACGCAACTGGCAAGCGCTCGATTGTGATTGATCACACTGGCACCGAACCTGCAAAAGGTTGGCAGGTTTACTACGCCTATCCCGCAGATCGCGGAGAAACATGTTTGGTTGAACACATCGCCAACACGCGCGAATTCAAAGATTGCGATGGTCGCATTCTGACAGTTGCAGACTTGCAGTTACCTCTTGATGTGCGACCAATTGTTGAGAACTTAAGAACACTGCTAATTGATCTTCGCGCAAACTAATTTGCTAATTTGCTAGTTGATTTTTTTTAGTGGGGCCCATGCCATCGCTAGATGTTTTTTACCGTGGTTCGCAAATTCAATAGTTGCTTCAGCCGATTCGCCTGATCCACGAATATTGACGATCACTCCTTCACCAAACGACGGGTGCTCAACATCGTCGCCTACTTTTAATCCAGAGTTTGCGCCGGTCAAGTCGCCGACTGCGTCACCGCCGCGTCGATACTTCGGTACGGTCGCGCGAGTCCATTCAATTTTCTTACCGGTATTTTGCTCGGGCCTTGGTCGATAGCTGCCACGACCTTCATCGGCTCCTGAGTCGACACTGCCCTCGCGTTGCAACAACTCGCTAGGTATCTCATCCAAAAAGCGAGATGGCGGGTTGTATTGCGTCGAGCCATAGAGATTACGACTCCAGGCGTGAGATAAAAACAGTTTTTCTTTGGCGCGCGTGATGCCAACGTAGGCCAAGCGCCGCTCTTCTTCGAGCTCTCGTTGATCTGTCAGTGCTCGACTGTGTGGAAAAATTCCTTCTTCCATGCCGACGATAAACACAACAGGAAACTCGAGTCCTTTTGCTGCGTGCATCGTCATCAACGTGACGTGATTATCTGAGTCAATTTGGTCAGTGTCGGCGACTAATGCGACCTGTTCGAGAAACTCATCTACTTGGGTGAATTCGCTCGCGCTACCGATTAATTCAGACAAGTTTTCGAATCGGCCTGCTGATTCAACTGTGTCTTCGGCTTCTAACTCTTTTAAATAGCCGCTTGCTTCAAGCGCATGGCGCAGCACTGGCCCAGGGCCTTGGCTCAGTCGAGACTCGAGATCATCGATCAGAGCCACAAACGATGCAATTCCTTTTGCTGCTGCGCTACCGATGCCTGCGTCGGCTGTGCGGCGCAACGCCAGAGCAAACGCAATTTGCTCTTTGTTTGCATATGCATCGAGCCGATCAACAGTTGTGTCGCCGATGCCGCGTTTTGGCACATTCAAAATTCGCTTCAGGCTGACTTCATCGAGCGGGTTAGCCGCACAACGAATGTATGCAAGTGCATCTTTGATTTCACGGCGGTCGTAGAACCGCGTTCCACCAATCACTTTGTACGGCACACCAGCCTGCATCAAACTCTCTTCAAGAATTCGGCTCTGCGCGTTCGTCCGATAAAAAACAGCCATCTCGAGCCATTGTCTTGGCTCGTTATCGTGCATCTGCTTTAGTTGCGAAATCACCCAATTGGCTTCGTTGTATTCGTCGTCGGCATAAAAACGCACCACTCGCTCACCTTTGCCTAGTTCGGTCCATAACTCTTTGGGCTTACGTTCTTCGTTATTAGTGATCACTGCGTTAGCCGCATCTAAAATCGTTTGTGTGCTGCGATAATTTTGGGCCAGCACGACAACTGTTACTTCGGGGAATGCCGTTTCAAATTGCAAAATGTTTCTAAAGTCGGCGCCACGAAAGCGATAGACCGACTGATCTGTGTCACCAACAACACAAACATTGTGACTCGCTTCGGCATCACTGGCATTTGCCAACATCAACACAATCTCGTTTTGCGCAATGTTCGTGTCTTGATATTCGTCAATCAAAATGTGTTCGAAGCGCTGTTGGTATTGCGCCAACACATCTTTGTGTTCGCGAAAAAGTTTCACAGTGTTCAACAGCAGATCGTCAAAGTCCATCGCTCCGGCCTTCATCAAGCGAGCCTGATATTCACCGTAAATCTCGGCATACTTCGTATCAAATACGTTGTCAGCACTTGTCAACGCTTCGCTTGGCGAAATCAACTCGTTCTTCCACAGACTGATGC
Source organism: Ilumatobacteraceae bacterium (assembly GCA_016462185.1). Classification (GTDB taxonomy): domain Bacteria; phylum Actinomycetota; class Acidimicrobiia; order Acidimicrobiales; family Ilumatobacteraceae; genus BACL27. The sequence goes on along the minus strand of JAEMTQ010000033.1, from coordinate 3,911 downwards.
GTGCTTGCACGCCGCGCGCCGGAAACCGCTTCGTATCTAGCCCCCGATCACGAATGACATAGCTAACTAGTCGTTGTGCGTCGGCCTGGTCATAAATTGAAAAAGTCTTTGGGTATCCGATCTGTTCGGCTTGCACGCGCAAAATTCGCACGCACGCCGAGTGAAAAGTACTCACCCACATTCGCTCTGCAACTTTGCCAACAAGTGCCTCAACTCGCTCGCGCATCTCGCCCGCAGCTTTGTTGGTGAAAGTGATCGCCAAAATTCGCATCGGATGAGTGCCCTGGCCAATTAGGTGTGCAACGCGATGGGTCAACACGCGGGTCTTGCCCGAACCTGCACCGGCGACCACTAACAACGGCCCACTCGGATGCAACACGGCATCTTGCTGATCTGGGTTCAGCGACGCAATGTCGAGTGAAATGTTTGGTTTTTGCTCTGCCACCACCCCTGCAGACTAGGCGCACCGTATGCGACTATTACAGCAGTTGATGAGGCAGAATCTTGGTTCGTGGCTAGTTCAAAAAAACTGTTTATCTTGCTTCCACCATCCGAAGGCAAAGCACTTTCGGGCGCAGCTGGCACAAAATTTAAAGAGTCGTCTGGAGTGTTCGGCAAATCTCTAGACAAACAACGCGGCGAAATCATCAATGCCTTGCGTGCCGCACGCGGTGGGTCGCCAAAACTTCTCGGCGTTTCTGGCGCACACCTCGCTCGCGCACAGGCTGCAAATCTTTCGATTCGTGGCGCAAAAACTTTGCCCGCACGCGACAGATACACAGGTGTGGTTTGGGATCACCTTGATCTTGGATCACTGCCCAGCGCCGCACAAAAGTTCGCTGCCAAAAACATCATCGTTGTTTCAGGACTATTAGGCGTTGTTGCAGCTAGCGATCCGATACCTGACTATCGACTAAAAATCGGTGCGGCACTTGCGCCAATGGGCAAACTTTCAACCTGGTGGCGCAATGATCTTTCTCGTGTGCTCAATCAATATTGCAAAGGTTCAATTGTCATTGACTTGTTGCCCCAAGAACACTCGGCGGCATTCGTTGCTGACCCAAAGATGATCGCGCAATACTTTAAAGTCGACCTCGCAACCCGCTCGGGCAAAGCTGGTGGTCACGACGCCAAAGCAGCAAAAGGACAACTGACTAGACATCTTGTGTCGAACCACGCGAAGAATCCAGAGAGCATGCTCAAGGCTTTCAAAGATGCAAAATTTAAAGTGCGAATTTTAGAGCAGTTTTAGTTTTAGAAAATCTAATACTCGTTGCACGCCGAGCTCTTGGCGTTGTTCAGTGAGCACCGAGTGGTCTGACTTAGTTGTTGAATCAAACTCGACTGCAATGAATGCATCGCCCAACAACTGATGCAACTCAGCAAAACGCGTTCCTACAAGGCGATCACCTTTGTAGCGCAAACCCAAAACTTGGCAACCTTCGCTGGCACGCTGGGCAACGCGTTGCACGTCAGCCGGAGACAGATTCAAATCGACCGAGCGCTTTGCGCCAAATGCAAACGGAAGCGACGGCTGCGACAGCACTGGTGCCAACATGATGTCGTCAACCATCATGCCGAGCGCGAACCCGCCACTAAAGCACATGCCGATTGCGCCAACACCTCGGCCGCCTACGTTGGCGTGCAGGTTTTTTGCCAAGGCCCGTAACCACGCAATGACTGGCGAGGTTTTGTTCAGAGCCATCGTCGTGAACTCGCGAGAGATACAAATTTTGCTCATTGACTGGGCAATATATTTACCACTAGGTGGCCCGCCAAAGTTTCCGACTAACAACGGCATCACTACTGTGAAACCAGCGGCGACAACTTCATTGGCAAATTTTTCTACCGCAGGTGTAATGCCCGGTATCTCGTGAACAATAATTACGCCGGGGCCAGATCCTTTGCGAAAAGTTTCGTGAGTAACGCCAGAGTCAGAGAATTTTGATCGTGACCAGCCGTTCATCGCCACAAACTTACCCCCAACTCACGCGCCGAGATTATTTCGGTCGGCCGACACCCGTCACTTTTGACCAGCTCACTGCATAAACCTTGACAACATCGCCAGTGCGCGGCGAGGCGATCATCTGGCCGTTGCCTAGATACATACCCACGTGGCTCACCGGGTTGCGCGAGAAAATAAGGTCACCTGGTTGAGCAGCCCCAGTCGGAATTCTCGTCAGCGCAGCATATTGCGAACGCGATGATCGTGGAATACCAACTCCGGCTTTTGACCATGCATAGACCATTAGACCTGAGCAATCGAATGCCACACCCGGCGAAAGCGCACCAAATTTATAAGTCACACCAAGCTGTGATAATGCCGCCTTCACTGCGGTGCCTGCAGCTGAAGATGGTGCCGGAATATTCGAGTACTTGTTTTTCGCAAATATTGCAGCTTGCTTTGCTGCATCTTCTAGTGCTGCTTTGGCTCGACGACTTTGCTCACCACGTAGCAAGTCACCCAAATCGCGCAATGCCTGTGCTTGTCTTGCCGAATAAACATTTGCACTGGCTTCGGCGGCCGCAAGTCGCTTTTTGGCATAATCGGCAATGCCACCTGAGCGTGTGCGTTGAGATTCAAGTTGCTTGCGTTCACGAGCAATGTCTTCAATCATGCCTTGCAACGTGTCAAGACCACTCACGCCGGTGTTCAAAGCAACCGAAGTCAAATACGACTTGCGCACAGCATCTGAAAGTGAACCTGTTGAACTCAAGATGCTGGCCAAACTATTTGAAACAGATTTACCGACAAAAGTTTTCAATGCCACATTTTGCAACTGAGCCTGCATCGCTGCCAGCTCAATTTCTTTGGTGCGAATTCTTCCTTCGGTTGCCGCAATTTCTTTGTCGAGTTCAATACTGTCGTTTATCGCGTCGGCATAGTCTTCAGCCAAGGCGTCCATCTGCTCTTCGAGACGGTCAAGCTCATCAAGAATCGCCTCAACTTCGCGCTGCTTTTGATCAGAGGTTTGCGCGAAACCATTAACGGCACTGGCCGTGGCACCAGCCGTGGCAGGAGCCAGCCCAACGACGAGGGAAATGCAACATATGCCACCAATAAGAGGTGACACCGTCCTACGAAAACGCCCAACGGCGCTGCGGGTCATGATCCCTACATTCTAACGACTGATCTCGACCCGCGTTTCGGGCCTCAAACCCCTAAATTAAGCGACTTAATTCACGCACCAAATCACGTGCCAAAATTTGTTTCTACTCCCATTCAATTGTGCCGGGCGGCTTAGACGTCACGTCGTAGACAACGCGATTGATGCCAGCAACTTCATTGATGATTCGCGACGACATTTTTTCGAGCAAGTCATAGGGCAAACGTGCCCAATCAGCCGTCATCGCATCTTCACTGGTGACAGCGCGAATAATTATCGGCCGACCATACGTGCGCTCATCGCCCATCACGCCAACTGATCTGATGTCTGCGAGAACTGCGAACGCTTGCCAAATTTCTCGCTCAAGACCAGCACTACGAATTTCTTCACGCACAATCGCGTCTGCGTTCTGCAGAATTGCAACTTTGTCGGGCGTTACTTCACCGATGATTCGCACACCCAAACCGGGCCCAGGAAACGGCTGACGCCAGATAATTTCGTCTGGCAAACCCAACTGCGAACCCAGTGTGCGCACCTCGTCTTTGAATAGAGCCCGTAGCGGCTCAACAAGTTTGAGAGTCATATCTTCGGGCAAACCACCCACATTGTGGTGACTCTTAATCACACTTGCCGTGCCATCTTGACCACCACTCTCGATCACATCGGGATACAAAGTGCCCTGCACCAAAAACTTCGCGTCGGTCAAGCCGCCGGTGTTTTCTTCAAAAATTCGCACGAACAACTCACCAATTGTTTTGCGTTTTGCTTCTGGCTCAGTAACTCCAGCAAGTCGTTCGAAAAACC
>JAEMTQ010000032.1 GCA_016462185.1 Ilumatobacteraceae bacterium | reverse complement strand
CAGTCGTATCGCCCGACCCAGTAACCGCACACGTAATAAAGACATCCCAATTCATAGCAATTAGTTTATAGAGCGTGACGCAACGTGGAGAAATCGTTTGGAGCCCAGACGCGCACATGGCGAGCGAGTCGCGACTGGCTAGTTTCGCACGTGGCAAGAGTTTTGATGAACTGCATCAATGGTCGGTGAAATCGCCCGAAGAATTCTGGAGTTCGATTTGGCAGTTTTGTGGCATGGTCGGCGAGCGGGGCGATCGTGTGGTCACCAAAACAGCCAACCCAAGTGACCCTGCAGTTGAGTTCATCTCAACACGATTCTTTCCAGATGCCAAGCTCAGCATTGTTGAAAACTTTTTGCAACGCACTGGCGACGGCGAAGCCCTCGTCGCGATCGATGAAACAGGCAAGCGCCGAACCCGATCGTGGGATGAACTTCGCCAACGCGTTGCAAATCTCGCGTCGGCTCTCGAGCGTCTTGGTATCGAGTCGGGCGACCGAGTTGCCGTGTGGCTGCCAAACTCGATTGAAGCAATTGAAACGATGCTGGCAGCTGCATCGCTGGGTGCGATCTTTTCGTCGTGCTCGCCAGATTTCGGAGCTCAAGGTGTGCTCGATCGGTTCAGTCAGATTTCGCCAAAAGTTTTAGTAGCCACCGACTCATATATATATGGAGGTAGGAAATTCGATTGTCTAGAGCGTCTCGCCACAGTACAAAACGGTCTACCTTCATTGCACACGACATTGCTGGTCTCATCAAGCGAAATTGCAGCACAGAAATCGACCACGAGTTATGAGACTTTTTTAAAATCTGGTGCAAGCACCCCAGTTGCGCCACGCAAGTTTGGTTTTGATCATCCTTGGTATGTGCTCTATTCGTCAGGCACAACGGGTGTGCCTAAATGTATTGTTCATCGCACAGGCGGAGTTCTGTTGCAGCATCTCAAAGAGCACCAACTGCATTGCGATATAAAACAAAACGATCGCGTGATGTACTTCACTACGACTGGTTGGATGATGTGGAACTGGCTCGTCTCAGTACTCGCGAGCGGAGCAACTGCAGTGCTGTACGACGGCTCGCCGAGTTTTCCGACGATGACCAGATTGTTTGACATCGTCGACCAAGAAAAACTCACTCTGCTTGGCACTTCGGCGAAATTTATCGACTCGGCGCGTAAGTCAGACATTCAACCGATTGCGACTCACTCACTGAAAACTCTCCGCACGATCTGTTCTACAGGTTCGCCACTTGCTCCAGAGGGCTTTGGTTGGGTCTACGAAAGTGTTTCGCAGTCTGTTCACCTTGCTTCAATTTCTGGTGGCACCGATCTCTGTGCATGCTTCGTGGGTGGCGACCCAACGAGTGCGGTCTTTGCCGGCGAAATTCAGCGTGCATGTCTCGGTATGGATACAGATGTCGTTGATGACAACGCACAGTCAATGAAACAAGTTTTTGATACGGCGGGCGAACTTGTCTGTCGACAACCGTTTCCGTCAGTGCCTCTCGGCTTTTGGGGCGACGGCTCAGAAGGTTTGCCAAATCCGAACTCTCCTGGACCGAAATTTCGTGCGGCATACTTCGATCGCTTCCCTGGCATGTGGAGTCACGGCGACTTCGCGTCGTGGTCGAAACATGGCGGCATGACGATTCATGGTCGAAGCGATACGACGCTTAACCCCGGTGGCGTGCGCATCGGCACGGCCGAGATCTATCGGGTTGTCGAACAACATGCCGATGTACTTGAAAGCCTCGTCTTCGGGCAAGACTTCGATAACGACGTGCGGATAATTCTTGCCGTCAAACTCAAAGCCAACGTCGCACTAAACGATTCACTTGTATCAGACTTAAAGTTGCGCATTCGCAATGCCTGTACGCCGCGACACGTGCCAGCACTCGTGATATCTGTTGCCGACTTACCTCGCACTCGTAGCAACAAACTCGTTGAACTTGCAGTCGCTGATGCTGTTAACGGGCGAGTGGTGCGCAATCTCGAAGCAATCGCCAACCCCGAAGCAATCACTGCCATAGTCAACGCACTCAAACATTGAGTTACGGTTTAATTGTTCGGCGTTAAATCTCGCAGCGACGAATAATCTTCAAGTTCTAAGGCATCAAAGCCGCTGATAAACAAAGCACTAGTTGCATCAGCGTTTTTCGAATCACGGGTCGAATCTGCGAGCGCCTGGCGTAATTCACCAAGTTGCGCTTCGCTAATCGAACGGTTTGCAATAATCGGCAAGCAAGGCACGAGTGGTCCGTTGCAAATCACAAACAGCGGCGCAATCATCTCAGGATGAATTCGCTTCAGATGGGCGAGTGTGACGCTGTCGATTGAAGCGATGTCGGCTTCGCCTCGCACCAGCATTCGTAAACTTTCAATGTGCGAGCCAGAAACGCGAACTTCTCCTCGCCAGATTTCTTGTGGTCCTTGAATTGCTGCGATCAAGCTGATCCACCCTGAAAGACTTTCGAGGCCGTTTGCCGCGCCAACCGAACCTTGAAAATCAAACGGTGTTCCATCAACACGCCCCAGCAAAACGCTGCGATAAAAGTGGCTGGCACACTCTGGTGTGGTGTGTCGAAACGCACCAACAACACGAACACTTTCGCCCAACTTCGTAATCAACGGCCAACCACAAGTTTGACTAACCCCGAATTCTTCGCGAGACCAAAGTGCCGACGGGTTACCCGACCAAATCAGCGTCTTGGGCAACCAATCGCACCGACTTGCAACTGCAGACCAAAGTTTTTCGTACGCCCAACGCACATCTTCGAACGGGTAGTAACCCAGTTCGGCAATTGAGTTACTTGAAATCGCCATCATGCACCATTTCTTTGAGCCTAGTTAAGTGTCGCTAGTTAACTGTTACGGATGAAGCCCGCGCATTCGGTGCGAGTCGGCGATGGTCTTGATGCCGAGCACTGATGCTGCCAAGCGATACGGCAACTTTTGTTCAACTGAGAACGAATGCAGTCTTGCAAACGCACCTTGCATTAGCGAAATAACTTTCTCATTGACTTCATCTTCATCCCAACTTAAGTGGGCAAAGTTTTGACATTGCTCGAGGTAACTGCAAGTAACGCCACCAGCGTTGGCGTAAACATCAGGCACAACGATGATGCCGCGATCGAGTAGCACCTCGTCAGCCTTCGGAGTCAACGGACCATTGGCGCCTTCGACAACTAGTTTTGCTTTGATCTGAGACGCGGTGTGTTCATCTACGGCATCGCCAAGTGCACATGGCATAACGATGTCGCAGTCAACGGTGAAAATATTTGTTGAACCGTCAAGACCTTTGCCGATTATGTCGCCAGCTCCAGTTTCAATGACGCTCTTTGCGCCTTCACGCATTTTTTTATCGATCAACGCAATATCAAGGCCCTGAGAATTATGAATCGCACCACCAACATCGGCGACGGCAACAATTTTTGCGCCACGACTACGCGCGAGGCGAGCAGCCCACGCGCCAACTTGTCCATAACCTTGAATCGCAATTCGCGCACCCGCGAGTGAGAGACCAATCTCTTTGCCCGCTAGCGCCGCTGCCTCGACAGCCCCGCGGCCAGTTGCCGACTCACGACCGAGTGATCCACCCAATTCAATTGGCTTGCCCGTGACAACACCAGGAACGATGTAGCCGACGCTCGCCGAATATTGATCAAGCACCCACGCCATCACTTGGGCGTTCGTCCCGACGTCTGGGGCGGGCACATCTTTGTCTGGCCCAAGAAACGGAATCAATTCAGAAACGTATCGTCGAGTGATTCGTTCAAGCTCGGGTGTCGTCAAAGTTTTTGGGTCGATAGCTATGCCGCCTTTGGCACCGCCGAGCGGCAAGTTCATAATCGCCGTCTTCAGCGACATTCCGATTGCTAGAGCGACAACTTCGTCTCGTGTTACCCCGGGGTGATATCGAATTCCGCCTTTTGCTGGGCCGCGTGTTGTGTTGTGATGAACGCGCCAGCCAACTAAATGGTCTCGTGTGCCATTGTCGCGCCGAAATGGAATCGAAACTTCAAGCACGCGTCGTGGTGCAATGATCGTCTCAATTAATCCGTCTTCAAGTCCCAGCCATTCACCTGCTTGACGAACACGAAACTCTGCAGATTCAAGTGCTAGTTCTTTTGGCGCGTGTGGTGAGCTCATGTCTCTATTCTGCCCCAATTACTTGAGTGGTCTTAACCGTGGCCATTTGCCAATCTTGTCAAGCCCAGCAACTGTGCTTGCCATTGTTTCTGGTGTCACGGGGTGACTAATCAAATAGCCCTGAGCTTTGCTGCAATGCAGGTCGCCGAGCGCATGCAATTGTTCGACGGTTTCAACGCCTTCAGCTACAACGTCCAAGCCGAGCGAGTTGGCCATCGCAATAATTGTTTTTACAAGTGAACGTGCATTCGCATCGCTTGCGAGTTCATTAATAAATGATCGATCAATTTTTAATCTATGGATAGGAAACCGCTGCAAAAACGACAGCGACGAATACCCGGTGCCGAAGTCGTCGATCGCTACGCGCACGCCGATGTCTGACAACCTGCGTAGTGTGTCGAGCGCTTGTTCGGGCTGGGTGATCATCACGCCTTCTGTTACTTCGATCCAGAGTTGATCTGCTGGCATTCGAGATCTCATCAATGCTTCGTTCACCACGGCGACAAAATTTGGGTCATGCAATTGACGTGGCGAAACATTCACCGACATTGTTGCGTCACGTCGACAGATACCTTGGTTAATCCACCCGCGTAAGTGGGTGAGTGCTTCAAGCAATGCCCACGAACCAATCGGCACGATGATGCCTGTTTCTTCGGCAATCGGAATAAATTCGGCAGGCGAAACACTTGTTCCGTCTTCCATCTCCCAGCGCATCAGCGCCTCAAAACCGATTACGTCGCCCAAATCAATATCGATTATTGGTTGATGAACGAGTCGCAGCTCGCGACGCTCGAGTGCGCGGTAAAGCGCAGTCTCCACGGCAAGTCGCTGATTGACGCGCTCAAGCATCGACTGATCAAAGATCGCTACACAGTTTCTGCCAGCATCTTTAGCTCGATACATCGCAGTATCGGCATGGCGCAACAAGTCATCTGCAGTGGTGGTCATTTCTTGGTCGAACACGGCCACACCGATGCTGGCTGAGACAAAGACATCACCCTGACGCAAAGCCAATGGCTCATGAAAAGATTCGAGCACCATGTCTGCAAGAAGCACAGCGTCGCTCTGATTTTTAGATTTCGCATCTAATACAACGAACTCGTCACCCGAGATTCTTCCAACCACGCACCTTTCGGGTAGCGCGACGCGCAGTCGCTGTGCAACAGAAACCAATACATCATCGCCAGCTGAGTGTCCGAGGCTGTCGTTGATATTTTTGAACCGATCCACGTCTATAAATAAAACCGTCGGTGCGTTGCCATTGAACTTTGAGTTTGCGATTGCTGCTCCGACGTGCTCAATCATCAATCCACGATTCGGCAGATTCGTTAATGCATCAGTTTGTGCAGAATCAATCAAACGTGCCTGCAGCGATGCATTTGCTCGCACCGCAAACACGACTCGCGCGGTGACTGCGATGGCCAAGATGAAAATTGAAACTGCTCGAACTGTTCGATCTGTGTCGTTGGTTGGGTTGGTCAAAGCCAAAACAACTACAGGCACAACTAACGCGCCGGTGGTTAATACAAGTCGGCTCAGCAATGGCTGCTTTAAGCGTCCAGCCGTATGCAAAGTCAATGTTGAAATACTCGGGTGCAGAACCGTCGCCGAAACTAAAAACAAACTCGCGACAAAAGGTGCGTTTGAAATTTGAGTAGAGAGATCCATTCGACCAGAACTATTTGTCGCATAGAGCAAGTCGCCGATGAGCGAGGCGAAGATTGCGCTGCTTGCAAGCCAAACAGATGGCGTGCGTTCGGCATCGCCAAACAACAGGGTCGCCAACATAAAGATCACGACTGCACTCGACGCCAATGTTGCTCCGCGCAGTGCTGTAACTGAGACGATGTCCGAAGAGATTGTTCGCGCGGGGTTGAGAAAAACAACCCAAATTAAAAACCACGATCCAAGACCAATAATCAGCGAATCGAAAACTACGTTGATCGGGTCCCGGCCGATTCTTCTTTGCACTGTGACGAATAATCCAACAACAAGAATTAGCTGTACCGCCAAGAAGAGAGCTTCTGAAACTATTTGTGCCGATGTTGAACGTGAATCGCGGTTGTCAAAGATCTGAGCGACAATCAGACACGCGATCAACAGCGTCAACATCAGCCACACTCGGCGATCAGGTTTGTTGACCGCTGAACCAATAATTACAGCCACAAAAACCTGGGCGGCCGCGATTTGGTAGATCAACTCGTTTGAGTCACCGCCGAGCCCAAAAATATGCAGGCCAGAGGCGACGAAAGCCAATCCGATCATCACCCATGCCGCGCGAGAAACGGCCTTTGACATCACGAAAACGGTACTACAAATGTCGTAAACTTTTGACGGGCGGGGTTTTGAATCCCAGATTCGGCGTATCACTACGTCGAGAAAGAAACCGCCCAAATGTTCGTCACTCGCCATTCCAACGTTGTTGACCCAGCGTTGCGCGAAAAATTGTGGCACCTTTATCGGCGCACATACCAAGAGACTGCCGAAGCGACCGTCACCCACGAGATGCTTGACCAGGGTGAATTTAACGATCAAATTTCACAAGACTCGAATCGAGTTTGGGTTGTCTGGAGCGACTCACTTCCAGTCGCAATGACTCTCGTTTCAACCGACGTTCGCGCGACTCGTTGGCTCAGCGAAATTTATTTTGAGAAACATTTCCCCGAACGTTTTCGCGCCGGTCAAGTGCACTACATCGTTTGGGTGGTCGTAGACCCCGCCGCTGATGCCCATGGTGCCAACGTGATGTTGGCGCGTCAAGCACTTTCTGCTGAAGCGCGTGACGGTGCGCTGCTTGTGTTCGACGTACCCGATCTTCATCAGCCAGGTTCGAAGGGTGGTGCGGCAGAGTTGCTATTTCGAATGGCCAAACTGGTCGGCGATGTAGATCTATTGCCGCTTTCCACGCAGCGCTATTTTGCACTTGATTTTGCTGTTACATCAGTCAACGCATCTCAAAATAAAGATCAGGTCGTACTCCGCTAGCCTTAGGGCAGAGATGAGTGTTTCCGTAGCCGCAGTGACGGTTGTTGTGCCAGGTTCGCACTTAATGTCAAGTTTGTTGGGTGAGCGTGACGCGCATTTGCGGTTAATCGAAAGTGCATTTCCAAATACTGTGATTCGTGTTCGTGGAAACGAAGTTTCAATTTCAGGCACCGAAACAGACACAGTCGGAAGCCTGTTCGAAGAATTGACGTCGCTTTTGCAAGGTGGCGAAAATCTTGACATGGCGGTTGTTTCGCGAAGCATTGAGATGCTGCGATTGCATGAGCGCCCAAGTTCGGTTCTGACTCACGACATTGTTCGCGCAAGCCAGGGCAAGCCAGTTCGACCTAAAACTTCGGGCCAGAAACATTATGTTGACGCAATTCGCGAGAATGTGATCACTTTTGGGCTTGGCCCAGCCGGTACCGGCAAAAGTTGGTTGGCGATCGCCATGGCGGTTCATGCTCTTCAAACCAAATCAGTCCAGCGGATCATTCTGACTCGACCTGCGGTTGAAGCAGGCGAGCGTCTTGGCTTTTTGCCTGGCGACCTGATGGCAAAATTAGATCCATATCTTCGCCCGCTTTATGACGCCTTGCACGACATGGTTGGTGCCGAAGGTGCGCTGAAACTTATCGAGAAACAAGTCGTTGAAGTTGCGCCGCTTGCCTATATGCGCGGAAGAACCCTCAACAACAGTTTTATTATTTTGGACGAAGCACAAAACGCAACGCCCGAGCAGATCAAGATGTTTCTCACGCGAATTGGTTTTGGCTCAAAAGTTGTTGTCACTGGTGACATGACTCAGGTTGATATCCCCGACAATCGAAGTGGCCTGTTCGGTCTCGAGAAGATTCTCACCGGTATTGAAGGTTTGGCGTTCGTGCATCTTGGTGTCAGCGACATCGTGCGCCACAGAATTGTTTCTGACATTGTCGCTGCATACGAACAGAAGGGCTCAACCTCGGTGAACCATCGTGCTTGAGCCGCACGTCAAGCGCAACGGACCACGAAAAGTTGGGGGCGACGGAGAGATCGAAGTTTTCTGCGCCGATGAACAAACAGAAGTTGCAGTTGACGTTGCTAGATGGCATCAGCTCGCAAAAAATATCTTGATCTCTGAAGGCGTGCGAGGAGCGGCTGAACTGACATTGATGTTTGTGCCCGAATCGGCAATCGCTGGCCTCAACGAGAAGTACATGGGCAAGACCGGACCAACTGATGTCCTCTCGTTTCCACTTGATGCAGTTGAATCAATCAACACCCCAGGGCCCGGGTCACTCTCGCGTAGTCCCGACAAAGCAACTGTCGACTTCAATGATCTTCCTGTTCTGCTCGGAGATGTCGTCGTCTGCCCAGAAGTCGCGCAGCGTCAGGCACCCACCCACGCAGGCAATCTTGAAGACGAGTTTGCTCTGCTCGTAACACACGGAGTGCTTCACGTGTTGGGTTACGACCATGAGTCAGACTCAGATGCGAAAAAGATGCAATCTCGCGAACGCGAACTATTAGAAATTCATCATTGGGGCACACCAATGCCAGAAAGTTTTACAAAGGTTTACGAATGATTTTTGCCAGCACGCCAACCACTGCTGATTATTGGATGCTCTTTGCAATCTTTATCTTGCTGATCGCACTAACTGGGCTCTCGCTTGCTGAAATGAGTCTCTCTAGAATCACGAAGCAGAAAGCTCAAGCGCTCTTCGATCAAGGCGCAAAAGGTTCGAAAGTTATCTTGAAATTAGCCGAAGATCCTACGAAGTGGGTCAATCCGCTTTTGCTCACCGTAAATATTTTTCAGACAGTTCAAGCGACACTCACTGGCATCGTTGCTGGCAGATTATTTGACGCCACGGGCGTCGCGATTGGTGTGACGCTAAACGTCATCGTGTTCTTCGTTTTAGCCGAAGCTGTGCCAAAAACTTATGGACTTGTTCACCCCGTGCGAGGCGCGACGTTGACAGCTCGACCGATCAATGCACTGACCAGTTTTTATCCGCTTCGCGTTATTTCGCAAGGACTCATCAAATTGACCAATGTGATTGTTCGTGGCAAAGGCTTGGCAGCAGGCCCGTTCATCAGTGAACAAGAATTTCTAGGCATCGTTGAAGCAGCAGCTCAAGAGGCGGTCATCGAACATGAAGAGCGAGAGTTGATTGAATCGGTTATTGAATTTGGCGATACGGTCGTGCGCGAAATCATGGTTCCTCGACCAGACGTTGTCACGGTCAATGACGACTTAACGATTTCTCAAACCATCGACTTGATTGTCGAGCACCAGTTGAGTCGACTGCCTGTCTTGCGTGCCGACGATGACGATCAAGATGATCTTGTTGGCGTTGTGTATGCAAAAGATCTAATCGCTGCCGAGCGTGCAGGTCGTGGTGCAGATTCAATAAAAACATCACTACATCAAGTTGAAGTTGTTCCTGAGATGAAACTTGTTTCCGAGCTGATGCGCCAAATGCAACAAGACAAGTTCCACCTCGCAATGGTCGCAGACGAATACGGCTTGTTGGCTGGCCTTGTGACGCTTGAAGACTGTCTTGAAGAACTCGTCGGCGAAATTGGCGACGAGCACGACGAAGATGACACGTCGGTGCAGCGTCAGCCAAACGGCGATTTTTTGGTTGCAGGCGTAACGACAATCGACAAGTTGAACGAAATCCTTGACACCGAAATAAGTGATGCCGACTATGACACAGTTGGTGGTTTGGTGTTCGGCGAACTTGGCCATGTGCCAGATGTGGGTGAGTTCGTCACGCAAGATCAATGGATCTTTCGAGTTGAAGAATTAGATGGTCGTCGAATTCAAGTCGTAAGAATTTCGCTCGCCAAATAGCGCCGAGTTAGTCTCGGTTCATGGAAATCTCACTGCGCGGTAAAACAGCATTGGTCACGGGTGCCTCTCGTGGCATTGGTAAAGCAATTGCAAAGTCGTTTGTTGACGCTGGTGCACAGGTGATGTTGACTTCGCGCAAAGAAGACGCGCTTCGAGCCGCCGCAAATGAGATGGATGGCGAAACAGAAATTTTCGCAGCAAATGCCGGCGATATAGAACAAGGCCAAGCATGTGTTGATGCAACAATGAAGCGCTTCGGCAAGATTGACATCTTGGTCAACAATGCAGCGACGAATCCGTACTATGGCGATACTCTCGGAGTCGACTCATCGCGCTTTGACAAGACATTTCAAGTCAATTTGAAGGGCCCTCTGTTTTGGAGTCAAGCAGTTTGGAACGCGTCGATGCAAAAGAATCCTGGTGTGATTTTAAATATTGCTTCAGTTGGTGGCTTGCGCGCTGAACATGGTCTCGGTGTCTACAACTTGACTAAAGCCGCGGTAATCCACCTCACAAGTCAGTTGGCTTGCGAACTCGGTAAAACCAGAGTTGTTGGCATCGCCCCTGGGCTTGTGAAGACATTGTTTGCATCAGTTCTAATTGAAAATGTTGGCGACAAGTTGGCTGCGGCGCTGCCGACAAAGCGACTCGGAGAGCCGCAAGACATCGCCAACTTGGCGCTGTTTTTGTGTTCGGATTTGGCTTCGTGGATAACTGGTGAGACTTATGTAATTGACGGTGGCGCAGGAGTTCGCTCGGGCACGATGTAAGTTTTTGCAGCACGCAAAAAGATTGGTGTCATCACTACCAGCGCAATTAATAAAACGCCACCTGACGCGATATATGTCGCCCGAAGACCAAAGTTAAACGCAATTTGGCCACCGATTAGTGCACCAATTGCCGTGGTGCCTGTTCCGATAAAACGATAAACGCTGTTCACTCTGCCAAAGAGTTCAGCGGGTATAAGTCTTTGTCGCATGCTCACCGTGATCACATTCCAAGTTGTTCCGGCTATAGCCATAACGACGCCGCTTAGCGCAACTGCCCAAATCGCCGGAAAAATACCTGGAATCAAATCTGATAGTCCAAAAATTATGTAGGCAGAGATAATCGCCATCGTCGGTCCAAGTTTTTTGCTGACTGACTCACCAATTAAGCCACCGACAATTGAGCCAATTGAAATTGCCGCGAGCAAGATGCCAAAACCTTGAGCGCCGAGACCAAGTTCATCGCGCGCAAACTTCACAAACACAGCTTGGGCAAACATGCCGCACATGTTTGCTAGACCGAGCATGATTGCCAATGTTCGAAGCAAGTCATGCTTCCAGAGCCATGACAAGCCCTGGATGAGATCGGTCGAGAATGATTGAGTCGATTTATTGGTCTGCTGTTGCTTTTGAAGACGAATCGATCTAATCAACAGGGCTGCAATCACGAGTACAACTGCATTAACTGCAAATGGAGCCTCTGAGGCAAAAACAAAAATCCATGCCCCGAATGGCAAACCAATAAAGCCATTGCTCACAATCTGCGAAATGTACAAACGGCTATTGGCGAGTTCGAGCGACTCTTCGTCTACGACTGCTGGCAATATTGCTTGCGAACTCATATCAAAGAAAAGTTCGCAGACTCCAGCAATACCACTTGCTGCTATTAGTAAATAAATATTTAAAGTGTCCGTAGCAGCACCAAATGCGATCAACGCAAAAGTCAACCCTCGGAGGAGATTGGCGCGAAACATAACTTTTTGTCGGTCATGTCGATCTAGATAGACACCTGCGGGTAAAGAGAGAATCAACCATGGCAACATGGCGGCGAAAGTCACCGCAGCAATCAGACGTGTGTCGTCTGTCAGTGAAAGAGCAAGCAGAGGACCGGCAGCAACGACCATGCCGTCGCCAAGATTTGAGATCGTCGACGAAGCGAACAGACGCCAAAATGACTTGGGCAGCCGATGCGCGTGTGTTTCGCTCATGACAACTGAGTCGTAACCATTTTGTTGAGTTCGACGAACTTCGGTTTGCCTAGTGCTGACCGTGGTATTTCAGCGACTAGGTAAATCTTTTGTGGCGCGCAATAGTCGGGCAATGTCATTTTTACGTGCTGTCTAACATCCTCAAATTTGAGCGTGGTTGCTGGTTTTTTTAAGACGATCCACGCCGTGACCGCTGAGCCCCACTTATCGTCTGGAGTGCCAGCAACTACGACATCGCTCACTTGGTCGATTTGTTGAATAGAGGTGGCAACACTGCTCGGCCATACTTTGTAGCCTCCAGTATTTATAAGTTCATCTTTGCGGCCATGAACTTTTAATTTGCCACCAACAAGTTCTCCGAGATCGCCCGTATTGAACCAACCAGAGGTTATTTTCGTATCTGTGCTGTCTCGATAGCAACGAAACAAAGTCGGACTCTTGATTTGAATTTCAGTCTCAGCCGAAATTCGAATCTCTACTTGATCTAGCGGCGTTCCGTTGTAGATCACGCCACCCATCGTCTCTGTGAGTCCATAAGTAGTGACGACATTTGGTGGCATTACCCCCAACGCCTGCGCTCCGCCAATAAGGACAGTTCGAAACTGCCTCACGTCGACTGACTGCAAAACAGTTGGCACCAGAGAGGTCATCGTCGCTCCAGATTTCAGCGCCGTATCGATTGAGTCCTGATCGATGTGATCAACAAAACTCAGTTTTGATTTATAAGACATCGCGCGTAATACAACCGATAAACCACCTACGTGACCAAGCGAGAGGCACGCCAGCCAGTGGTCATCAGATGAGCAGTTCAACCGCGTGCCTGTAATTTGAATCGCACTGTTAATTGATTCGTGCGTGTGCACGACACCTTTAGGCGCGCCTGTTGAGCCCGAAGTTGCAATGACTAGTGCATCGCCATCTTCAACTGGTTGTGAGTTGTCAAGATGCAGTCGCTCATTATTGCTTGTGATTACTTCTTTGGCTTTGAGTTGTTTTAGCAATTCTTGACGAGCGACTCGTGGTAAACGCTGATCAATTGGCAGCACCGCGTCGCCATTATTCCAAATTTCATTGAGGGCGACAACAAAATCAGGACCAGGCGGCAAATCAATTGCAATCAGTTCGCGCACCCATTCATCGTAGATGTTTTGTTGTTAAGTTATATCTGTGCAAGAGTCACTTAGTTTGTGGATTAAAGGTGCGCGACCACGAACACTTCCCGCGGCAATAGCCCCCGTCGCAGTTGGCACGGCTTGCGTAAGCGTCGAGGCAAATGCAACTGCGAACTGGTCAAATGCGATACTCGCGTTGATCGTGAGTTTGGCTTTACAAGTTGCGGTGAATTATGCCAACGATTACTCCGACGGAGTGCGTGGCACCGACGACAAGCGAGTCGGACCGCTGCGACTGGTCGGCTCGGGTGCAAAGACAGCGAGTGCTGTTAAACGTGCTGCTTTTCTGAGTTTTGGTGTTGCCGCAATATTTGGGTTGATTCTCGCGCTGCTTACGTCGTTGTGGCTTTTAGTGGTCGGCGTTCTCTGCATTCTGGCGGGTTGGTTCTACACAGGTGGCAAAAAGCCCTACGGGTATTTCGGGTTGGGTGAGGTATTTGTATTTGTGTTTTTTGGCGTCGTAGCGACAACCGGCACGACCTTTGTGATCGTTGAAAAACTCACTGTTACAAGTTTTACTGCTTCACTTGTCGTTGGTGCTTTGGCGTGTGCGCTTTTAGCGGTCAACAATTTGCGTGACATTGATGGTGACACGCTGGCTAGAAAGCGGACGCTTGCTGTGCGACTTGGTGACAAGAAAGCCAGATCTTTCTTTGTATCGCTATTTGTGTTGGCACTACTAGCAATATTTGTGTTGGCTCTTAGCTATCCGTTGGCGTTACTTGGTCTTGTCGGTCTTGGTTCGGCATTTACGCCAATAAGGCGTGTGCGCAGCGGGGCTTTAGGAGGTGAACTGATTGCAGTGCTTTCAATGACCGGTCGTACACAGATCTTGACTGCGATAACTCTCAGTATTGGTTTGATCTTGTCCTAAGAAGTTTGCTTAATAAAACTTCGAATGCTCTCGGCAAAAACATTTGCTTGTTCAAGGTGTGGAGTGTGAC
>JAEMTQ010000031.1 GCA_016462185.1 Ilumatobacteraceae bacterium | reverse complement strand
TTTTAGTTTTTGTGGAGGGCTTGGTTGAGGCCGCCCCATGAGCCGGTGCGTTGTGACGCTTCAACGGCGCCAGTCTGGCTGTTGCGGCGGAAGAGTAAATTATTTGCACCAGAAAGTTCGCGGGCCTTGACGATTTTCGCGTCAGGAAGTTTGACGAGAGTGCCACCAGTGACATAAAGACCAGCCTCGATGATGCAGTCATCGCCGAGACTGATGCCGAGCCCGCTGTTGGCTCCAAGCAGACAGCGTTTGCCAACCCGAATCACTTCTTTGCCGCCACCAGAAAGCGTGCCCATGATTGAAGCGCCGCCACCGATGTCAGAGCCGTCGTCGACAACGACACCGGCTGAGATGCGACCCTCAACCATCGACGTGCCGAGGGTGCCGGCATTGAAATTGCAAAAACCTTCGTGCATCACGGTTGTGCCGGCGGCGAGATGAGCGCCGAGTCGCACGCGAGACGCATCTGCGATCCGCACGCCAGTCGGCACTACGTAATCGGTCATGCGCGGAAACTTATCGACACCGTGAATCGTCAGGTGCTCGCCACGACGACGCACATTAAAAGTGACTTCATCTATCAAGTCGATCGGCACCGGTCCAAGAGATGTCCAGACGACATTTGCTAACAATCCGAAGATGCCGTCGAGGTTCATCGAGTTGGGTAACGCGAGTCGATGCGACATTAAATGCAAACGCAAGTAAGCGTCGATGGCGTCTTTCGGGGCGACGCTCGTGTCGATTGAGATGTTGGTTGGCACGATGCCCACACCACGACGCGGATCTGTGTGTGCTTCTGGCAACGAAACTAAATGCTCTTGTGGTGTCTCGTCGCCCCAGCCGAGTTTGCGAAAGTAAACATCAAGAACTACGTCGTTCGTGGAAACCGTGGCGACACCAACACCCCAAGCACGGCGAGTCTGGCTCATTGTTCGAAAACCTCTGGACGCAAAGTTGGAAACAGGATTACATCTTTAATACTGCCTGCCCCGCTGAGCAACATCACAAGGCGGTCGATGCCGATGCCGAGGCCGCCTGTTGGGGGAAGACCGAACTCGAGAGCACGCAAATAATCTTCGTCCATTGTGCCGGCTTCGAGATTGCCGGCTGCTTTTGATTTGGCCTCTTCGGCGAAGCGCTCACGTTGTTCGATCGGATCGTTTAGCTCGCTAAAGCCGTTGGCGAGTTCATGGGTGCCGACGAACAACTCGAATCTCTCAGTCAAGAACGGATCATCGCGGTCAACCCGAGCGAGCGGCGAAATTTCAACTGGATGACCCGTGACAAACGTCGGCTCAATCAGTGTTGATTCAGATTTCTCGGCGAAGATTTCTTCGATAATTCTTCCTGAACCCCAACGTGTCTCGGTGTTGATGTTGTGTTTCTTGGCGATTGCGCGCAACGCATCGACCGGCATCGAGGGATGAACTTTTTCGCCGACTGCTTCGCTCGCGAGGTCGATCATTCGCACTTTGCGCCAAGGCTTGGCGAGATCGCACTCTGTTCCGCGGATAGTCACGACTGTCGTGCCGAGGGCATCGCGAGCAGCATTTCGAATTAGTGCTTCTGTTAGATCCATTACGTCGGTGTGATCGGCGAACGCTTGGTAAGACTCCATCATCGTGAACTCTGGATTATGTCGAGTCGAGATACCTTCGTTACGAAATACGCGCCCGATTTCAAATACGCGTTCCATGCCGCCAACAATCAGGCGCTTGAGATGAAGTTCAAGGGCGATACGCAGGTAAAGCTGCATGTCGAGCGTGTTGTGATGGGTAAGAAATGGGCGAGCATGTGCGCCACCAGCTTCCATGTGCAACACCGGAGTTTCAACTTCGATATAACTGCGCTCGCGAAGTGTTGTGCGAAAGCTGGCGATAGTTGCGTGACGAACTTCAAAGACTCGGCGTGCTTCGTCGTTGACGATCAGGTCGGCGTATCGCTGCCGATATCGCGTATCGACATCGGTTAGCCCGTGAAACTTGTCGGGGAGCGGACGTAACGATTTTGAAAGTAGTTGAAGCGCGGTGACTTTTACAGACAGTTCGCCCTTACGAGTCGTCATCACAGAACCGTGGGCACCAACCCAGTCGCCGAGATCTAAATTATTGATTGCGTCAAATTCGGCATCACCAACAGATGCTTTTGAGATGAAAAGTTGAAGATCTGAGCTGCGATCACGGATCGTAATGAAGATCAGTTTGCCTTGATCGCGTTTAAGCATGATTCGACCAGCGACCGATGTAACCGTTTCGGTTTCGTTGCCAGCCTCAAGCGACGAAAACATTTCGCGCAATTCACCGAGAGTGTGCGTGCGATCGAACCGATACGGATACGGATTTGCTCCGGCTGCTCTCAGTTCGTTGACAGCCGTCAGTCGACGATTGCGTTCGAGTGCGAAGCCGCTACTGCGTTCAGCCTCAGATTTTTCGTCTGAAGAAGTATCTGGGCTGGTCGGTTTTTCTGTCACTTTTCTCGCTTCGAGTAATTACTTGGCTGTGCTGACTTTCAACTGTAATTCAGCGCGGCTATTGACAGCGAAGAGGTTATTCAATGACCAACAAAACATCGCCAGCACCAACTGTGTCGCCAGCTTTGCAATTGACCTTGGCGACTGTGCCCGCTTTGTCGGCTTGAATCTGGTTCTCCATTTTCATTGCCTCCAGAACCAAAACAGCATCGCCTTGAGCCACGGTTTGGCCCACATTGACGAGAAGTTTGATTACCGTGCCCTGCATTGGGGCTGTAATTGTTCCGCTTGCCGCTGCAGCAGATTGGTTTGCGCCACGCGAAGCCGAGCGAGTTTTCGTGGTTGGTGCGCCAGTGCCAGCGAATGGTGGAACCCAAACTTTGACGTCAAATCGCTTGCCGTTGACCTCGACGACAGTTGACTTCTCGACGAGGCCTTCACTGTTGGCTTGTATTTCTCCAGTTGTGGAAACGAGAGTTGAAAGATCCAAGGTTTCTTCAACCCATTTAGTTGAATGTTTGGTCGCCGCAAAATCTGGATGACGCAAGATTGCGAGATCGGCCTGAATTGTCGTGTGTAAACCTTCGACTTTTGTTTCTTCGAGCGCGCGAATCGTTCGAGCAATTGCGCTTGGGCGATCTTTGCCCCAGACAATAAGTTTGCCAATCAAGTTGTCGTAATACTGGCTGACAGTGTCGCCCGCTTCGTAGCCGCCATCAAAGCGAACGCCAAAACCATCTGGAGTCGTAAGTTTGGTAATCGTGCCAGGAGATGGCAAGAATTTGCCGGCTGTTGGGTTCTCGGCGTTGATGCGAATTTCGATTGCGTGACCGCGACGCGCGGCTAAAACTTGTTTTTGGGTCATCGGCAGTTTTTCGCCTGCAGCAACTCTGATTTGCCACTCAACTAAGTCGATGCCGGTAATCAACTCAGAAACAGGATGTTCTACTTGAAGGCGAGTATTCATTTCGAGGAAGAAAAACTCTTCGTCTTGATAGATGAACTCAACCGTGCCGGCATTGAAGTATCCGACGGCCTTGGCGGCCTTGACGGCAGCGGCGCCCATTTCGTCTTCGACACCTTCGGGTAGCGCAGGTGCCGGCGCTTCTTCGATCAGTTTTTGGTGACGACGCTGCGCAGAGCAGTCACGTGAAGAAATCCAAACGACGTTGCCATGAGTGTCTCCGACAAGTTGAATCTCAATGTGTCGTGGCCACGAAAGGTATTTCTCGACATAGATTTCGTCGCGGCCGAAAAATGCTTTCGACTCTCGTTGGGCAGACTCCATTGCTTCTTTGACGCTTTTTTCATCGTGCACGACTTTCATTCCGCGACCGCCGCCACCGTAAGCGGCTTTGATTGCAACTGGGAAACCGTGACTCTTTGCGAATTTTGAAATCTCGTCGGCACTCTTCAAGAACTCGGTTGTGCCAGGAACAATTGGCGCACCACCGCGCAATGCTGCTTTACGTGAAGAAACTTTGTCACCCATCTCGACGATTGCTGCGGGTGGTGGACCGATAAATGCGACACCCATGTCGGTGATTGTTTTTGCGAAGTCGGCGTTCTCGCTGAAGAATCCGTAGCCAGGGTGGACGGCGTCTGCACCGCTGCGCTTGATCGCGTCGATGATTGCATCCGTCTTCAAGTAACTTTCGGCGGCGGTCTGACCACCCAATGCGTAGGCCTCGTCGGCGAGCCGAACATGCAGAGCGTTGCGATCAAGTTCGCTATAAACAGCAACTGTCGCAATGCCCATCTCTCGGGCGGTGCGGATAACCCGGACGGCTATTTCGCCACGATTGGCGATCAGGATTTTCTTAAGCACGAGGTACTATTCTCGCCGATGACAAGCACTTCTGACAACTGGCAAAAAGCCTTGCCACTCAACTGGATAGTGCAAAGGGTCGCTGAGACAGGCAGCACCAACGCCGATCTCTTCACCCAAGCCACTAACGATGGGGCACCACACCACAGCGCTTTGATGGCCGACAATCAGACCGCGGGTCGTGGTCGGTTAGATCGCACGTGGGAAGCAAAGGCTGGCGCAAATTTATTGTTGTCACTTTTGTTCCGTAAGTCGTCGGGTGACGATCAACCTGAGATTGCTCAGTGCCAGCGGGTTGTCGCCGTCTCAGCAGTGCGTGCGTGCCGAAGTTTTGTGACTGACCAAAAACTTGCTGAGTTAATAAAGCTGAAGTGGCCAAATGATTTGCTGATTGATTCAAAAAAGTTTGGCGGCATGTTGAGCGTTGCTGACGCTGAACAAACTTTTATTGTTGTCGGGATCGGAATAAACATCGGCTGGGCGCCAGACCAAGCAGCAAAACTTAAAGATCTCGCTGTGTCTAGTTTGTTTGAGCCGGTCGATTTATTGCGGGTGCTGCTTGAACAGATAAATATTGTTGAGCAACTTTCGAGCCAGGCACTTCACGACGAATACGTCAATGGGTTGGCGACTCTCAACAAATTAGTGCGAGTCGAACTTACGAATGGCGAGATGATTGAAGGCAAGGCGACGGCTCTTGATTTGCAAGGTCGACTAGTTGTTCAGGTTGGTGCTGACATGCGTGTGATTGACACAGGAGATGTAGTGCACCTTCGCGATGCGATTGACGAGTAACTTTGTATCTGCATGGCGCGCAGTACGAAATTTTTGACAACAAACACAGTTAAAAACAAAACTGCACTATTTACGGCCTTGGCAATCTTTGCCGTTGTCAGCCTTGTCGGTGCAAGGCAGATTGTTTCAGCAACAAATAGTCAACTCGACACTGTGCAACGTGACCTTGAGGCAACTTCGGCCTTGTCGGCGCCGAGTGCTGGTTTTGAGAACTATTTGCTTGTGGGATCAGATTCGCGTGAAGGAGCAGACCCGAACGATCCAGACTTTTTAACAATGGGCAACGAGGGCGATGTCTCGGGGCGGCGAAGCGACACGCTGATGGTTTTTCACTATGACATTGCCACGGGGGCGGGGGCTTTGCTTTCGTTTCCGCGTGACCTTTGGGTGCGACTCGGAGATGGCGAGAATACTGCGCGAATCAATACCGCATATCAAGAAGGCACAGATGTGCTGGTGCGCACGATGCAAAATAACTTCAATATTCCAATTCATCACTATTTAGAAATCAATTTTCAAGGGTTTAAGGGTCTAGTCGATGCGATCGGTGGCGTCGAGATCTGTGTGCAATATCCATCTCGCGACAAGAACACCGGTTTGTTCATGACACCCGGTTGCAACAACTTGGACGGCGTTCAAGCTCTGGCATTTGCGCGCAGCCGATACTTTGAAACAAAAATAGACAACGAATGGAAGATTGACGGCTCATCTGACATTGGTCGTGGCAAACGCCAGCGAAAATTCATCGCCGCGATGTTGAATTCTGGATTGTCTCGAGTTTTCTCAAACCCGTATACGGTTTCGAGTGCATTTGCTGGCGTTACCGGCGCAATCATCACAGATCAGAATCTTGACTTGACTGAATTCGCTAAAAAGATGCGACCTGCAGCCAAAGGAGATATCAGTCGGTATTCGCTAGACGTCTACAGCGACAGTGTCGCGGGTAATTCAATTCTTAAACTAGGCGAGGGCTCGGCGCCCGTGCTTGCGTTCTTTGGTGGTCTGGCTCCAGCGCCAGCACCCGAAGTTGGCGACTAACGCCAGTTAGCTCGCGCGAGCTTGAACAAGTTTTGCGCCAAACTCCGTCGCCACAACCGGGTTGCCGATCATGTTGCCTTGCACGAAGTCGCAACCCAAAAGTCGCAAACGCTGCGCTTGATCTTGTGTCGTCACCCACTCGGCAACAACCGACATATTGAGCGAGTGTGCCAACTGAATAACCGAACGCACGATTGGGTCGTCGCCACCTTGGCTGCCAATATCGCGGATAAACGTGCCATCTAATTTGAGATAGTCGGCGGAGAAGTTTCGTAAATTCACCAGCGAAGAAAAGCCCGTTCCGAAATCGTCAATCGCCATCTTTAACCCATGGCGCTTCAGCGCGTTGAGCGTTCGCACTACGCCGCCTTTGTCGTCTAACAGAGTTGGCTCGGTTACTTCAAGATCGATTTGGTGCGGCTCAAGTTTGGCGTCACGCAGGGCAGCCATGGTGCGTTCAACAAAAGTGGCGTCACCTAACTGGCGCGCCGAAACATTGATGTGCATCACGAATGACGCATCAATTGAGCCCGAGTCGAGCCATGTTCGCATGTCTGCGCAGGCTGTTCGTGTGACCCAATCACCGATTGGACCGATTAATCCAGACTCTTCAGCGAGCGAAAGAAAAATAGGCGGAGTGAGAACACCACGATCTGGGTGTTGCCAGCGCAAAAGTGCTTCGGCTCCAGCGATGCGCCCCGTGTGTGTCGAAACAATTGGTTGATAAACCAAAAAGAGTTGTTCAGTTGCAAGTGCACGCTCAAGTTGTGAACTGAGCGCACTTTTTTCTCGAGCGTTGGCGCTCATTTCTTCGCTGTACATTTCGCAACGACCGCGGCCTCGTTGTTTGGCGCGATACATCGCGCTGTCGGCGTGATGCAAAAGAGTCACGGCAGCATCGGCGCTTGACATTTCAGCGAGCAAAGTTGCGTTTGCCATGGCGATGCCGATGCTGGCACTTGTCTCAATTTCGAATCCTTGCAAAATTTGTTGTCCCGTTACCGCGGCGCGCATTCGATTGGCAACGTCCATGGCGATCTGTTCATCGCCGAGACCGTCACACAAAATTACGAACTCGTCGCCACCGATTCGAGCCACGACGTCTGATGGCCGAGTGGCGCTGACGAGTCGCTTCGACATGTTGACGATCAGTTGATCGCCAACTCCGTGACCGATCGTGTCGTTGACATCTTTCAGTTTGTCGAGATCTACGAACAGCACTGTCACGCCCCGTTTGAGCGTGCGTGAGCGGTCAAGTGCTTCTGAAAGTTTGCGCAAAAATAGAACGCGATTCGGCAAGTTGGTTAAGGCATCGTGCGTTGCTTGTCGTTGAAGTTCGTCTTGGGTTTGTTTTGACTCGGTGATGTCACGCGCAATCGCCGAGTAGTGCTCAATCGTGCCGTTGGCATCTCGCACAATTTGTAGAACAACGTCAAGCGTGCGCATGATCGAATCGGCACCCCGAAAACCCACTTCGCCTTGCCATCGATTTGAAGTTGTGCTTGAAATTAGTTCTCGCGGTATCTGGTCGCGTATTGCTTGAATAAAAGTTTGCACCGCGGCGTCGCCAAGCCCAGGTGTCTCGTGTTTGCCGACAAGTTGTTGTGCGTAGTCATTGGCGAACATCAACGACCCCGTGCGATCAAAAACCAAAACTGCATCGTGCGATGCATCAAGCAAGCCAATAAGTTGTTCGCTCAGCACGCGACGGGTGACTGATTGAGTCACATCATGTGCTGTACCGATGTAGCTAGCAACGACACCTGAACTATTTTTTTGGGCTTGCAGCGAAACTAAAACCCACGTGATGTCTCCATTGGGTTGCCATAAGCGAAATTCGAAATTGAAACCGGCGCCAGTTTGTTTTGCGAGTTGCCATGCGCGTTCGGCGGCGGTTCGCTCGGCAGGTTGAGCGTTCACCCACGGTGCGCTACCAACCACAAGCGGTGCTCCCGCGAGAGCTAGAGCCCGAAATGCATCGTTTGCGGCGACCAATCTGGCGTCATTGTCCGTCTCAAACAACGAGATCGGCAGGGAGGCAACGTTTTGGTCTATGCCTAAATCTTGGCAGACCAGCAGGTGTGGTTATGGGTTTTGAACGAAAAATCGAGTCTCGGCAGATTCGAACGCCGAACCTTGAATCGCTTGCAGCAAAAGTTTTGAACTGGCCAGCGACATCGGCTCGGGCGCAAACTCAAGAACTTGTTCAAGTGCGTAAACCACTAAGACAAACTCATGGATCTCACTGTCTGTAACACACGGACCGCTATAGCCGTCAATAATCTTGTCGCCGTTGAATGCAGCACCGACGATTGCGCTTGAGGGTAAGCCACCTTCTTGAATTGTTGAAAGAGTCGGATTTATATCTGCCACCACCCAGAGTGGTTGATCTGGGTTCGCAATTTCGGTCAGCGAAATTGCCAGACTTACGGCTCCGGCGGGCACGTTAGCGATCGTCAGCGCAGGCGAAGTGTTCGAACCTTTACAAGTGTGCCGTGGATCAAGTGCGCCGCTATCAATCCACGTTCCGCTGACAGAAAAAAGATTTTCGGCAACAGCAGTTGATTCTGTATCTAAATTTGGATCTGGCGGCGTCGTGACGATAGCGATTGATTCACCTTGACCTGGCCCAGAGTCGCGCAACACGCGACCGTCGCGAGAGCAGGCGGCAAGCGCGATTGCAGACAAAAGTACGAACGCAAAGGTTCGCAAATTGTGTTTATTTTCGATTTGATTTTGAATCCGAATCACTGCATTAAAGGTTACGTCATCGTGTTGGTGTGAAGCGCTCACTATCCTTCACGGGGTGAAAGTTGCCGATCGATCAAAGACCAAAGTCGCTCAAGTCGACCGTCAAGGAAACCCACTTTGTATTTTGACCGTTCATGCTCATCCAGATGATGAGGCGTCAAAAGGTGCACCGACTTTTGCCAAGTATGCCGAGTCGGGTGTGCGAACAGTGTTGGTGTGCTGCACTGGTGGCGAAGAAGGCGACGTCAATAATCCTGCGTTGAAAGAACCTGGCATGCCATTTCACGGTCTAGATCCTGATGCACAGCGCCGTCTACTTATTGAAATGCGACCCAAAGAATTAGATAAGAGTGTCGAAGTGATTGGCTTCAGCAAATTGCATATGTTGGGTTATCGCGACTCAGGCATGGCAGACAGCGAGGCAAATTCGAACCCCGATTGTTTTCACATGGCGGCTGTCGATGAAGCCACCGAACGGCTCGTGAAAATTATTCGTGCTGAAAAGCCGCAAGTGATTGTCACATACAGCGATGACCAACGTGGCTACTTGCACCCCGATCATTTGAAAGTGCACGAGATAAGCGTCTTGGCTTTTGAACGTGCCGGCGATGCATCGTGGTATAAAAATGCCGGGCCAGTTTGGCAACCATTAAAGATGTATTACTCAGTTTGGTCGCGCGTGCGATTGCGGTCGGTGCATGAGGCGCTTTTGCGTTTGCGTGGCTCGTCGCCATATGACGAAGAGTGGTTTGACCGACCTAATCTTGATCATCGCATCACGACAAAAATGTCTGTTGGTCAATATTTTTGGGCACGCTCAGGTGCGCTCAAGGCACATGCCACACAAGTAGATCTAAACGAACCGTTTTGGTTTGGTTTGACCGACGAAGAACTCGCCGAGGTGTATCCGTTTGAAGATTGGATCTTGGCTGCTAATCATTTGCCAAATTATTCGCCAACTCAAGACGAACTTGAGTCGGACTTGTTTGCAGGTATCTAGTAGCGCGGTAAGAAATTTTTAGCGAGAGCGCATCAGCGTGCGCAGTTCGCGAAAGCCGATCATTGTTGCGCCGCTGGCCGCAATCGCATCGCGAACCTCGTCGTCATTGACTACGAGGTCGTAGTCGTTGATCCAGTCTTGGGCGATGTCGCCAAGAGCGCGAATCTCGGGTGTGTCGATGCAGGGCTGCACATGAATTTCGGTAACGCCAGGTTGCAGTGAACTAAAACTTTTAAGAACTCTCTCGCGACTACCCGCACGCCAGTCGTGGTCGAAGAAATCTGGGAACACCACGCCCTGTTCTGAAGCGAGTTTTCTAAATGGAAAGCCAGCCCGTTCTTCGGTAATTGAACTTGGAAGCCGAATTGGCAGACGAAACTCGCAGGCGAGTTCAAGATAAATGTCAAAAAATTCTGGGCGCAATGTGATCGCAGTCAGGTGAGGCGCCAAGTGCGTCGGGTCAAGCCCCCAAGCCATTGCTCGTTCAATTTGAGCGCGGCATTCACGAAGAACTTCAGCAGGGTCGGCGTGTTCCCAGAGATCGTCAATCGTGCGGGGAAAGCCACCTTCGCCCGAAGACAAAGAAGACGAATTCGTGATTGATCCCCAGCGATAGTTGGCGTGTTCGGCGTTGAGCGTTAGGTGCACACCAATGTCTTCACCGTTATAGCGATTGATTGCGTCGCGCGACCACGGTGCGGGAACCATCAGTGATGCGCAAGTTGCAACACCTTTGTTGATGGCGTCGTAGACGCCGATGTTCGCTGCATGAAAAGCGCCCAAGTCGTCGCAACTAAGAATTACGAGTCGAGCATGCGGCGAGTGTCCGAGTTGTTCAACGAGAGATTTCTGCGAAATTGCCACAAACTCACGCTACCTTTCACATGACAGCCACAAACCGACTCGTCGATTGCGCGCGCTTGACTCGTGACTGGCTAGTTGTTCAGAGAACGCAGAGTTTGGCTCAATGTTCAGCGTTCGCGCGAAGCCTTGTTCAACGAGCATTTGATTAAAAAATTTGCCATCTGGCAAGAACAGATAAACCAGTAATCGCTGATAGCGGTCACGTGGTTCGATGTCGCGCAGAAGTTTGACCCTGAAGCCAGGCTCAAGAACCGTCTTGGTGAAGCCAGATGCTTGCGGCCCGAAACACTCGACGCCTTTAGTGGGATGAACTGTTTCTGGTGTGTCGACTCCGATCAGGCGAAGAGTTTCAATTTTGTTTTGAATCTTCACAACAACCGTGTCGCCGTCAACGACTTTTACGATCGTGGCAAGATCGGCGCGTTGTAAATCAGAATTCGCACATGACACGAGAAGCAACAAAAAACTTAAAAGCGAAGCGAGAACCTTGAGTGGCACGGCGCAATGTGTGTTGTCATTTTGAGTTATGGTGATTGAGTATGAAAAATCGCTCTGATTTCGGGTTGGGTCGGGTTGGAATCTGGTCATTTGACTTAGACGTGCAACCAATGGCCAAAGCCCAAGAAGCAGTCATTGAACTTGAAGAACTTGGTTTTAGATGTGTGTGGGTGCCTGAAGCCGTTGGTCGCGAACCTTTTGCTTCATGCGGGTTGTTGCTGTCGGCGACAAAAAAGTTGACCATGGCAACCGGAATCGCGTCGATGCATGCGCGTAGCGCGACAACAATGGCTGCCGGTTGGAAGACTCTGACTGAAAAATTTGGCGACAGATTCTTGTTAGGTATTGGTGCGAGTCATCAACACTTGGCAGAAAAAGTTCATCAAAGCACCTACGAAAAACCATATTCAGCCATGGTCGAGTATCTCGACGTAATGGACAACGCCGTGTTTTTTGCGGCGCAACCAACAACGCCACCACGTCGAGTTTTGGCCGCGCTCGGGCCAAAGATGTTGAAACTTTCAGCCCAACGCGGTTTGGGTGCGCATCCGTATTTCGTGCCGGTTGAACACACGGTTATGGCGCGCGAAGTACTCGGACCAGAAGCCCTGTTGGCACCTGAAATTGCCGTCGTATTTGATACGAATGCCACATCGGCGCGTGAAACTGCGCGCAAACACATGGCGACATACAACCGATTGCCAAACTATGCGAACAATTTAAAACGACTTGGTTGGGCAGACGAAGAGATTTGCGGTGCTGACAAGTTGCCAAGCGACAAAATGGTCGATGCAATCGTCGCCTGGGGAACTCTAGAAACAATTGTCAAGCGCATCAACGATCACTTTGATGCCGGCGCTTCACACGTGAGCGTTCAGGTTTTGTCGAGTGAGTTCGGTTCGCTACCAAGTGCGCAGTGGCGCGAATTAGCTTCAACGCTGGCGAGTTTTAATTCTTAATTTCTTCTGATAACCGGAAAGCGGTCGTCAATTAAAAGATCACCGGGTTGCAGCGAAAGCGCATCGAGTGGCGGAGATGTCTTCCAAGGTCGCGTGGCCCATTGCGCGGTGCTGTCTGTGTAGCGAAAGCTCACGACCCGTCGACGGCCATCATGAGTTGTTGTGGCTGGGGCGCTGTGCAGAGTTCGAAAGTGGAATGCAACAATGTCGCCGGGCATCGCCGGAAAACTATTGATTTCGCTTGAACGGTCGAGAAGTTCTGAGTCGGGCAGTGGTTCGTAACTATCAGCGTTCAGCACATACGGCGTTTGGTCTTTGAATTTTCTTGGAATAAATTTTTTACTCCACTTGTGGCTGCCAGTTATTGCCCGAAGCGCAATTTTTTCGGGGATTGGGTCAAGCGGCACCCACAGACTGACGTTGTTGTATGAGTCGATGCCGTAATACGGTTCGTCGTTGTGCCACGGAGTGACTTGGTTATTGCCAGACTCTTTGACCAGCACATGTTCATGAAAAAAATGTCCAGTGTCTTTGCGCATCAAAGCCAGGGCAATTTGTGGCAATACGCCCTCGAGTGCATTCGTTTTGTACGCATCAAAGCGTGACCAGTTGACATAGTCATCGAAGAATCTGCCTTGTTGCGAGTTGGCGGCATATTCGTTGGCCCAAATGCCTGGCGCTTTCATATTTTCTTCGAGTGCGATTGAAAGTTCATCTATCGTTTGGCGACTAACCACATTTCGTAACAAGACGACGCCGTTGTTTTGATATTCGTCAATTGCCTGACTTGAAACTAGTTGCGCTTGTTGACGGTTTTCGAAACTCACGAAGTTTTCAAACGCCCAAAGTGCGAAGTTGAAGTTTGCGCATGCCAGCAAGCCACCGCTCGTGCTCGGTCGCTTTTTTGGCAACAAATTGGGCAACTTCGGGATGGGGAAGAATCAGAAAAGTTTCGTTGCGCACAGAATCGGCAACTATTTTTGCAACTTGCTCGGGTTCGAGTACCGCGCCAGATGCTCTAACTACGTTTCCGTTGTCTGGTGAGGTTGCCTCGTCTGAACGTCGCAACATATTTGTGTTCACGCCTTGAGGACAAAGGCAACTTACGCGCAAGCCGCGGTTGCCGTAGGTAATTGATAGCCATTCGGCAAACGAAAGCGCCGCATGCTTGGTTAGTGAGTAAGGCGCCGAGCCAATTGCAGTTAGTAAACCAGCAGCAGAAGCAGTGCTGACGAAATAGCCGTGCCCTGCGGCAAGCCAGTCATCGATCAAATATTTAACAGCCCAGCGGTGAGCATGAACATTGATGTCAAACGATGTGTTCCATTCGCGCTCAGAGCTGGTGAGGTCGGTGCCCATTGCGACGCCGGCGTTGGCGTGAAACAAATCGACAAAACCCAAAAACTTTTTTGACGCGGCAACTAGATCGGCATTGGCTTGCTCTGTGGATAAATCACACGCAAAGGCGAGAGCCGAATTAGGGCGCTGAGTGTTTAGTTCGGTGGCAAGTTCATCCAAAAGATTTTTATCTCGGTCGGCGAGCACGACTCGTGCGCCTTGCTTGTGAAACTCTTGCGCGACGGCTTTGCCGATGCCGTTAGCGGCGCCTGTCACAACAGTGTTTTTTCCGACAAGTTCCATATTGTGATGTTACGCACAAGGTCTGTGTTGTCGCCATTCGGTGAGGTGGTAGCAACAACCGTGTGACATCCGTGTGGCATGATTTTGGTCAATGACGTTGTCTGGTGTGGTGAGCGCACTAGCCTTCGCCATAACGAAAAGCAGTCGATAAATCTTCAATCAATCGAAAGGTAGATCAGATGACAGATTCACGCGAGACAGCAGTAATCGGCGAAGCCCTCAGTGTCATTGACAAAGCGCTTCGCGAAATGTTGCAGCGCGAACTTGTTTCAACTGGTGAAGTTGCCGACTTGTTGTTAGACGTGCGGTCTCTTTTGACTGCAAGTGCTGTTGC
>JAEMTQ010000030.1 GCA_016462185.1 Ilumatobacteraceae bacterium | reverse complement strand
CAACTTCGCGCGCCGCCCGAATCGCATCTAAGTCAATACCCAGATTTTTATTTGTCACTGAAGCCATTCTCTCACTTTTAGAGATCTTGCTCTGACAAGTTTATTTCAAGAGATTCCCTAATAAATCAGGAATTCGGGGTTTGTGGGTAAGGTTGAGTGTGGTGAACGAACAAATTGGCGACCCATATTTGGCGACTATTTCGATAGTTGTGCCTGTTTATAAAGGCGAAGCCACGATTGCCAAAGTTGTGAGCGAACTTGAAAAATTCACAAAGCCATCGACGACAAAAACTGGAGTTGGCTACGTCGTCAGCGAAGTTTTATTGGTCAATGATTCGGGCCCTGACGGCTCGGCGAAAATTATTGAACAACTCGCAAAAAGTTTTGAGTGGGTTCGGCCCGTTTGGTTGTCACGCAACTTCGGCCAACACGCTGCAACTCTTGCGGGCATGTCGTCGAGCACCGCTGATTGGATCGTGACAATCGATGAAGATGGTCAGCACGACCCGAGTCAAATCGCAAACTTGTTAGACCGTGCAATTGAAGCAAACTCTCAACTTGTCTATGCAAAATTTACAGGCGGTGCGCGACATTCACGGTGGCGAAATGTTTTTTCATCGTCAGCAAAGTGGTTGTATACAAAATTTTTATCCCCGCAAGATGGCGAGTTTTTCAGCAGCTTTCGCCTGATGTCAGGAGAAATCGGTCGCAGCGTCGGCGCATATGCAGGGTCGGGCGTCTATCTTGACGTCGCACTCACCTGGGTGGTTGATAAATCTGTGACCTGCGAGATTTTGCCGCGTGCCGAATATCCGCGCCAGACTGGGTTCACTTTTAAGCGCCTGCTTAGTCACTTCCTTCGACTTGTACTCAGTTCAGGCACAAGGCCGCTGCGGCTCGTGAGTCTGATCGGTTTTTCGTCGTTTATTTTTGGTGCACTTTACGCCGCATATGTTCTGTACGGACGAGTTGTAAATGGAGAACTTGTCGCAGGATGGACGACCGTTGTGATCATCGTGTCTACGACAAGTGGTGCAATTTTGCTTTCGCTCGGAATCTTGGCTGAATACTTAGGCGTTGTGGTTAGAAATGCGATTGGTCGACCGTTGTATTTGATTCGATCTAACCCAAATAATGATGTGCTGACTCGCGCACGAAACAGCAAAAACTCTCGTTAATGAAAGTCTGGGTAATCGGTAGGGGTGGCCTACTGGGCCGAAGCGTTGAAAGCGCAGTGTCTAATTCAGCAAGTGTTTTCGTACCGAAGCAAACGTTTGCATGGCACGACTCTGCATTGGTGAGCAAACAGATTGCCGATGCATGCAAGAGTTTTTTCGACGAAGTTGGCGACGAAAACTGGACTATTTATTGGTGCGCCGGTCGAGGCACTCTTAGTAGTTTGCCAATTCAAATGACAGAAGAAAATCAAGTCTTTGCAGGCTTGATAAAAACCATTGAAGCGGTTTGCTCTGCGGCGGTACTGAAGTCGGGTACTTTTTTCTATGCATCGTCTGCAGGTGCTGTGTATGCGGGGAGTTCAAAGCCTCCGTTCACAGAGTTAACTGAAGCAAAGTCGTTAAGTGCATATGGGGATGCAAAGCTGCATCAAGAAGCGTTACTGAAAGAGTTTGCAAAAAGTCATCAAGTTCGAGTCTTAGTCGGTCGTATCTCTAATCTCTACGGCGCTCGCCAAGATCTTGCAAAAAATCAAGGTTTGATTTCAACTATTTGTTATTCGGTTCTGCGCCGGCAGCCAATTAGTTTGTTTGTTCCGCTAGAGACATCACGTAATTACGTTTACATTGACGACGCCGCAAAAAGTGTTGTAAGACATACGCAGTCACTGTTTAGTACAGCGTCAGCAAATAAGTTCGTGATCAAACTGATAGTTGCCCAAGACAACCTAACTATTGGCAGCATTCTTAAAATTGCAACTTCGGTTTTGCGCATTCGACCGTTGGTAATGATCTCAGCAAATAAAAGTGGCTCAACCCAGCCGCAGAGCCTTGTTTTTAAATCTGTCGTGAATACGAATCTTGACACTGACTCTTCGACTGGTTTTACAGTCGGCGTAAAAAAAGTGATGTCAGATTTGCAGTCAAGCTTTCTTGCGACTGGCTGGCAAAACACAAGTCAAAAAACAAGTGAGAAGGTTTAAATCATGCGTGCGCTGTTAGTTGCCAATGCCAATGATGCAGACCCTGGATTCATCGGTCAGCGCTTTGCTGAGCACGGTTTTATTGGCGAAAGATTCAAAGAGCATGGCAGTGTGTTTGAGCACTGCGAACGTGAGAACCCAGATCTATGGCCCTCACTTGACGGTGCCGATTTAGTTTTGTTGCTCGGCAGTTGGTGGTCGGTCTATTGGCCAGACATAGCAAAAAGTGTGCGCGCCGAGTGTGAGTTGATTCAAGAGACGCATCGTCGCGGCATTCCAATGTTCGGAATCTGTTTTGGCGCTCAAATAATGGCGACTGCGTTTGGTGGTTCAGCACAACGTGCACAGCAACATGAAATCGGTTGGCACAAAGTTGATGCACAAGCGCCGTATGAAATGATTGCCGGAAACTGGCTGCAGTGGCACTACGACACATTCACGGCACCGAAGTCGCTTGAAATTGTTGCCACGAGCCCAGCCGGACCTCAAGCGATTCGCGCGGGAAGATCTTTTGCGACGCAATTTCATCCTGAAGTGACAGAAGAGATTGTTCGTCGATGGTCGAGTGAATCAGGCGAAGAAGAGCTTGCAAAAGCAGGGTTAAACGCCACCGACTTGATCGCTCAAACGATTAAAGAGATTGAGCAAAGCGCTCCAGCCGCAGCACGCCTTGTGGACTGGTTCATGGAGTCATCAGCCAAATAAAACCAAGGCGGGCGAGCGTTTCACAATCGCCCAAAGTTGAGCGTGGTTAAACCTGTAACGCCTTCGCAGACTAGTTTTACAGGGGTATGTCAACCTTTCTCCGGTCGTATTTAACTGTTGTCTGGTTTGGTCTGGCCGCCGTCGGGGTAGCAGGACTGCTTCTATGGATCTCGTCGCTGTTGCGACCCAATCGTCCGAACAAAGAAAAGATGTTGACTTATGAAAGCGGTGTCGACCCGGTTGGTCATGGCTGGTCGCAAAGCCAAGTTCGCTATTACATTTTTGCACTTTTGTTTGTTGTGTTCGACGTCGAAGCTGTCTTTATTTTTCCTTGGGCGACTCAACTTGAGCGCTATGGCACGTTCGGTTTGATCGAAATGGGTGCGTTCGTCTTTATTTTGTTATTGGGATTGATTTACGCATGGCGTAAGGGCGTGTTGCGATGGGTTTAGTTGATCGTGGCAGATTGCCAAAGCCACTCACTTCGTTGTTCAACTTAGGTCGTTCATATTCGTTGTGGGTGTATCAGTGGGGTCTTGCATGTTGCGCGATTGAAATGGGTGCGGCATTTGGTTCACCGCGATACGACGTGATGCGTCTCGGTGTAATTCCGTTGCCAGCGAGTCCACGTCAAGCCGACCTCGTCGTGATTTCAGGAACCGTCACCGACAAAATGGCGCCAGTGATTCGCCGTCTCTATGAACAGATGCCAGAACCAAAATATGTAATCAGCATGGGCAGTTGCGCCAACTGTGGTGGCCCATATTGGGATAGTTATTCGGTGACAAAAGGCGTCGATCAAATTATTCCAGTTGATGTTTACGTGCCTGGTTGTCCTCCGCGACCTGAAGCGTTGCTCGAAGGCATCGTGCTGTTGCAACAACGCATTAAGAACGAAGATATGGGCGCACGTTGGCGAGGCGAAGGAACCAAGTCAATGGATGCGATTTCAGATGGCGCTGAATTAGCCGAACGCAAAGGTGAGACCGTTGTCGTCAACAACTAATTTTTTCTTATGAGCACCACATCCAACACCCAGCCGCGCATTACTTCTGTCGCAGAGGTGAAGGCGGCACTCGGTGATCGACTCGTTGACTCGTTTCATAAAGAAGACCTGTGGCTACGCGTGCGCACTGATGCATGGAAGTCGTCCATGCAAACTTTGCGCGACGCCGTTGGATTCCATTACTTCTGCTTTCTCTCGGCAATTGACTGGATGCCTTCTCCGTACGGTCGCGGTGAAGACGACCCAACCGAGCCAGCACCCGAGCGTGACACAACTATTCGGCAGGGCTACGCAGGTGGAGAAACTCGCATGCAAGTGTTCGCTCGAGTGACGAATCCGGTTACGCACGTGAGCGTCGTCGTCAAAGTTGACGTTCCAGACGATTCACTGACCATCGAATCGATTCACGATGTGTATGCGGGCGCCAACTGGCATGAACGAGAAACTCACGAAATGTTTGGCATCAAGTTTGACGGACATCCTGACTTGCGCAATATGTATCTTCCGATCGACTTTGAAGGATTCCCGCTACGTAAAGATTTCCCGCTCCTCGCTCGCATGGTGAAACCATGGCCCGGCATTGTCGATGTTGAACCACTACCAGGTGGCGAAATTGGTGAGGGTGAAGAATCATGACGATGCTCGGTGATCGCCAGCAACTTTCGTATATCGCATCGCAGGCTGCTGATGCGCGTTTAAATCTCGAACTTGAAACCGAGGGCATGACGCTCAATATCGGACCGCAACATCCGGCAACCCATGGCACTTTGCGAATTATTGCGCGACTCGACGGTGAGCAAGTTGTGTGGGCTGAACCTGCATGTGGATATATGCATCGCGGTTACGAAAAACTCACGGAAGTGCGCACGTACCCGCAGGTTACGACACTCGTAAACCGAATCGACTGGCTCGGTAGTTTCGCCAACGAAGTGCCATTCATTTTGGCAGCAGAAAAACTGATGGGTGTTGAAGCACCAACTCGTGCTCAATACATCCGAACAATTTTGTTTGAGCTCTCACGCATTGCCAATGTCTCGCTGTTTCTAGGTGACCTCGGTGTGCAACTTGGTGCGATCACGCCGGTCTTTCTCGCATTCCGTGATCGTGAATATGTTTTGAATTTGATTGAGTCAGCCACGGGTGGTCGCTTTCATCCAAACTTCGATCGCATCGGCGGATTGAAAGATGATCTTCCTGCCGGCTGGATTGACGAAACTCGTGCCGTAATGAAAAAATTGCGTGGGTTCTGTGACCAAATTGAAGACTTGCTGTTTGGCAACGAAATTTTCCAATCTCGAACTCGTGGCATCGGTGTGATTCCCCGTGACGTCGCTTTGCAATACGGTCTTTCAGGCGCAAATCTTCGCGCCAGTGGTGTCGACTGGGACCTGCGTCGCGATCACCAATTACCGATGGCGTGGAACAAGGCCGACTGGAAAGTTTGGACTCATCCGGACGGTGACAGTTTCGCGCGCTGTTGGATTCGTCTTCAAGAAACCCGCGAGTCAACCAAGATTGTTGATCAGCTGCTGGGTTCAATTCCTGCAGGGCCAGTCATGGCTAAGGTTCCAAAAATTATCAAAGTTCCAGAAGGCGAAGCCTGGGTCTCGACAGAAAATCCGCTCGGTGAAATGGGCTACTACGTAGTATCGCGCGGAGACCTTGGTCCGTTCAGAGTAAAAATTCGTTCGGCCAGCTTCAACAACATTTCGATCACACCGTGGTTGTTGCGCGGTGTTTATGTTCCAGACATTGTGACGATCTTGGCTTCGCTTTATTTCATTCTTGGAGACATTGACCGGTGACAGTAATACTCGCTGAGATCCCTTATTGGGGTCAGTCGTTACTCCGCGTACTTGGTGGTCTTGTCGCAGTGTTGTTGCCTGCCGGAACAATCGTTTACGTATTTTTGTTCAAGATGATGTCGTTCATGCAGAGCCGACTTGGACCAATGGAAGCCGGCCCTTACGGCTCGATGCAACTTTTTGCCGAAGTAGGTAAGTGGCTACAAAAAGAAGACATTGTTCCAGACCGTGCCGATGCTCGAATTTTCAAAATGGCACCGATCATTGTTTTAGTCAGCACGTTTTTGCTGGTTGCGGTTGTGCCATTTGGGCCGGACGCATGGTTCACCGATTTCGAAACCGGCATTTTCTATGCCCTTGCAGTTTCGTCAATTTCAGTTCTTGGAATTTTGATCGCAGGTTGGTCTAGCGCGAATAAATACTCGTTGCTTGGTGGCTTACGCGCAGCAGGTCAGCTAATTGCATATGAGTTGCCAATGGTCCTGGCCGTCATTGGCGTAGTCATTCAGGCTGGCACGATGAATCTGCAAAAAATTGTGGTTGCACAAAATTCTGGATCAATGTTTGGAATTGATGCAGTTGGTCATCCGTATGTAATCAGCCAGTTCATTGGGTTCATCATTTTTATGATCGCGATTCAGGCAGAACTTACACAGGCGCCATTTGACATGCCAATTGCCGAGAGCGAACTTGTTTCTGGTTATATGACCGAGTATTCGGGTTTTCGATTCTTGATTTTCTTTATCGGCGAATTCGCCACTGCAGGCGTGTTTGCAATGATTGCTTCGGTTTTGTTTCTCGGAGGATGGGGAGTGCCGTTCGCATGGTTTGGCTGGACATCAATCGACGACATTGATAATTGGATGAATTTTGCTGGACCGTTGATTATGTTCACCAAAATGATGTTGCTTGTGTTCATTATTATGTGGATTCGTTTCAGTTATCCACGTTTGCGTGAAGATCAATTGCAGCGTTTCGCTTGGAAAGGTTTGATTCC
The DNA here is from genome assembly GCA_016462185.1 of Ilumatobacteraceae bacterium. Taxonomy (GTDB): domain Bacteria; phylum Actinomycetota; class Acidimicrobiia; order Acidimicrobiales; family Ilumatobacteraceae; genus BACL27. Next base: position 7,600 of record JAEMTQ010000030.1, on the reverse strand, counting down.
AGTTGCGTTAGGCAATATCGCAGTCACATCAATCTTGAAGGTGGTTTTCTAATGCCAAAAGTTCCGGGACTAGTAAAAGGACTCGGCGTAACGCTGGGGACATTGTTCAACACGGCGACCAAGGGGGCGAACACGGTTCAGTATCCCCACGAAAAAGAGACACCACCAATTCGTTCACGTGGCGTCATTGCTTTGCATCAAGACAACTGCACTTCATGCATGTTGTGCTCACGCTCGTGTCCGGACTGGTGTATTTACATTGAGGCTCACAAAGAACTCGCTCCTCCGCGTCGTGAAGGCGGCAAGCCTCGCCAAGTCAATCTGCTTGACAGGTTTGATATCGACTACGCATTGTGCATGTATTGCGGAATTTGTGTTGAAGTTTGTCCGTTTGATGCGCTCTTTTGGAGCCCTGAGTACGAATATTCTGAACCGAACATCGCTGACTTGTTGCACGACAAGACGAAGTTAAGCGAGTGGATGGAAACCGTTCCAGAAGCACCAGCTCTCGAGGCTGGCGCTGACAAAAAGAAGAAATAGTAGTAGAGAGATAAACAGGGGACTTTAAAGTGATTGCGCAGAACATTGGTTTTTGGATCATCGCGTTGATGATGATCGGCGCCGCTTTGCGAGTGGTGACTACCAATAATGTTGTCCATGCCGCGCTGTGGCTGGTTGTGGTTTTGTCTGGCGCAGCCGGTCAATACATTTTGCTTGCAGCAGAATTTGTGGCGATCACCCAAGTGCTCGTATATATAGGCGCCGTCATGGTGTTGTTCTTGTTCGGCACAATGCTCACTCGCGCCCGCATTGGTGCTGAGTCAGATTTAAACAACTCATACAAAAAACTTGGCATTCCAGTGGGATTAATCATGCTGGTGGCCATGGGTCTTGCGCTGACGGACTCTTTTGGTGATGAGAGGTTGCCCGAATCGGCAACGGTTGTTTCGACGCAAGAAATCTCTGACCAAATTTTTGGTCCTTACTTGTTGCCTTTCTGGGCACTCTCATTTGTTTTGCTCGCTGCCGTAGTTGGCGCGATCGTTTTGGCGAGAAAGGACTGATTAGATGTTTGTCAATCAGTTTTTATTCCTCGCTGCGGTGCTGTTCTGCATCGGCGTATACGGAGTTGTCGCCCGTAAAAACGCTGTATTAATGCTGATGTCAATTGAACTGATCTTGAATTCTGTGAACATCAACTTGCTGACTTTTGCTTTACGCAACGGTTCGCCAGACGGTCACACGTTTGCGCTTTACATCATCGCCGTGGCAGCAGCCGAAGTTGGTGTCGGTCTCGGCTTGGTGTTGTTGGTCTATCGCAACAAGAAAACAATTTCACTTGACGATCTGTCGGAGATGCGCGGATGAACATTTTTTCTGGCGAAACTGAAGTGCTCGCGCCGCTTGCAACTGGCTGGTTCCTTGAAAACGCTTGGCTCATACCGGTAATCCCAGCGATTGCTTTCGCACTAATAATTTTGATTGGCAAGCGACTGCCGATGAAGGGCAGTGAACTTGGCGTTTTGTCGATGTTCGGCTCATTAGTTTTGTCTGCAGGTGCCGGATACCAGTGGATTCAGCGCACGAATAGCGCGACCGAAGAACAATTCGTTGCGCCAGTCATCAAATCTTGGAACTGGTGGCAGAGCGGTGGGTTCGAATTCGGCATTGGTCAGCACATTGATGGACTCTCGGTTTTGGTTTTGTTCGTCGTCGCATTTATCTCGACGCTCGTGCAGGTTTACTCACTTGAATATTTGCGTGGTGACCGTAGGTACACGCACTTCTTCGCCGCACTGACACTCTTCTCGGGCGGCATGTTGGCCATGGTTCTGGCCGACAACACGATTTTGTTTTTGCTGGGCTGGGAGATCATGGGTCTTTGCAGCTTCATGTTGATTGGCCACTGGTGGGAAGAAGACGCCAACAGTCGCGCTGCACTCAAAGCATTTTTCACCGTGCGAACTGGCGACATGGGGCTCTTGGTTGGCATCAGCATGTTGTACTTCGCTGCCAATGATTGGACTCAAGAAAATCTCGGACTTTCAGGATTTTCAATTCGCGGAATTTCGGCCTGGGCTCTTTCTGGTGAGCCCAACAGCACGGTGATCATGATTGCGGCAATCGCTTTGTTCATTGCTTGTATCGGTAAGAGCGGTCAGTTCCCATTGCACACTTGGTTGCCCGACGCGATGGCTGGCCCAACGCCAGTGAGTTCGCTATTGCACTCATCGACCATGGTTGTTGCGGGTGTGTTCTTGGTGGCGCGTCTGTATCCAGTGTTTTATGTCGGTCTAGATATTCCGGGCGGTGGCGGCAATCTGATTGTCATCATTGGCGGCATCACGATCGTAATTTCGGCGGCGCTCGCGTTCGTGCAAAACGACATCAAGCGAGTGCTTGCTTATTCGACCGTCTCGCAACTTGGCTACATGATGCTTGGTCTCGGCGCCGGGGCATGGCTACCAGCGGTTTTCCATATTTTCACACACGCGTTTTTCAAAGCCTGTTTGTTTTTGGGCGCTGGATCAATCAGCCACAGCGCGTCGCACCACTCGTTTGACATGAAAAAGGATATGGGTGGCTTGCGTAAAGTGATGCCGATTACTTTTGTCACTTGGATTGTTTCGACACTCGCGCTTTGTGGCGTCTTTCCATTCTCTGGTTTCTTCTCTAAAGATGAAATCATCGACAATGTTGGTTACAACGGCTACAACACGTTCATGATCATCGGTCTCGTTGGTGCGTTTATGACTGCCGCATACATGACTCGTGCGACATACTTAACTTTCTTTGGTGAGCCTCGTGGTGCATCGGCTGGTCATGCAGATCACGGCGACGCACACGCTTCGCATGACGCGCACGATAATCACGACTCGCACGATAATCACGATGCACATAGTGCCTCAACTCCACACGAGTCAGGTTTGTTGATCACGGTCCCATTGATGATTTTGGCAGTGCTTGCGATGAGCTCGGGATTCTTGAACGCAACTCCGTTCGGTGAGAGTTGGGAGCGAATGAAACTTTGGGTCGAACCACGGCCAGCAGAAGTTATTGAAGAAACTCATTCGGGTGGGCCAGGCGAGTCGCTGATTATTAATCTGCCGAGTTCAGAGGAGGGCGCCGCAAAGACAGTTTGTGGTTCGGCTCAACCAGAGAGTGGTGTTTGCTACGCACCGAAGTTGAAACACGCACCATTTAAATGGTCCAAGGCGATGATTTCAATGGTCATCGTGTTTTTAGGCATTGCAATTTCGTGGATTCTCAGCATGCTTCTGTTCACAAAGCGAGACCCACGTCTTGTCGGCTTGACTCAGCGGGTAAAAGTTTTAGGATTCGGGCACAAACTTCTGGTCAATAAGTATTACCTCGACGATTTTTACGAGAAGGTAATTGTTCGCACCGTTGCCTATCCCATCTCTCGAGCAGCATATTGGTTTAATCAAAATATTTTGGATGGAATTCTGCATAGTTTTGCCAATAACACGCGCAAAATTTCAGAGTGGGTCTATAAGAACGTTGATCAGCGAGTTGTAGATGGCACAGTCAACAACTCGGCGACTTTCACAAAGTCGGTCGGCACTGCCGCTCAGCCATCGCAGTCTGGCAAGGTCAGCCAATATGGTGCGTTGTTGTTTAGCGCTGCGGCCGTAGCGGCGCTCGTTCTCGTAATTATTAATACTTAACTAGTCGGAAAAGGGGAAATTAAATATGAACATGCTGCAGGAGAACAACTGGTTGCTGAGCGTCGGCACATTCCTGCCAATGCTTGGTGTGGTCGTGATGATGCTCATACCGAAGGCATCTGATCAGAGCGTCAAACTTGTTGCACTTGCTACTTCGGTTGCGACTTTGGCGGTCGGCATCTTCACTGCTTTGAAATTTGATTTTGGCCAGGCAGAAAAAATGCAATTTGTTGCTGATGTCGAGTGGATCTCGGTGATAAAGAGTTCGTATCTGATCGGCGTTGACGGCATCAGCTTTCCGCTTTACCTGTTGAGCATGGTGATCACTCTGCTCGTCGTGATTTATTCGCTTGATCATGTTCCAAGCCCAGGCAAACCAAAAGCATTTTTCTCGCTGTTGCTAGTTCTACAGACCGGTATGGCCGGAACATTCATTGCTCAAGACCTGATTTTGTTCTTCGTGTTCTTTGAGCTCGTATTGCTGCCGATGTTTTTCTTGATCGGCGTTTGGGGTGGAGAGCAGCGTCAATATGCGTCGATCAAATTCTTCCTTTACACAATGTTCGGTTCTGCTTTGATGCTCGTCGCATTCTTGGCTCTGTTCTTCAAGACAGGTGCTGAAAGCTTCAGTATTCCGTATCTCGTAGAAAACGGCGGAAGTATTGCCAAGAATATTCAGATTTGGATTTTCGCAGGAATGTTCGTTGGCTTTGCAGTAAAAGTTCCGATGTTTCCATTTCATACTTGGTTGCCAGACGCTCACACCCAAGCACCAACTCAAGGTTCTGTAATTCTCGCGGCGATCTTGCTCAAGCTCGGTACCTATGGATTTGTTCGAATCGCTTTGCCGATTTTGCCTGACGCCGCACGTGAGTGGGCCCCGTACATCGGAGGCTTGGCCGTGATCGGCATCATTTATGGTGCGCTTGGTTGTCTTGCACAAACCGATATGAAGCGCTTGATTGCGTTTTCTTCAGTTGCGCACATGGGCTTTGTGATGCTCGGCATTTCAACGCTGACAAGTTTCGGTATCAACGCCGCGATGTTCGGAATGGTCGCTCACGGTTTGATAACCGGAATGTTGTTCTTCATTGCGGGAAGCGTCAAAGAGCGATACCACACACTTGAAATCGCAAAACTTGGCGGCATGCTCACGCAGATGCCACGCCTTGGGTGGATTTTTGGTTTCTGTGCAATGGCATCGCTTGGCCTTCCAGGTTTGGCTGGTTTCTGGGGCGAGTTTCCTGCAATCCTTTCGGCTTACAACCCTGCAGAAGGATTGAACGAAACTGTCTTTCGCATATTTATGGTGATCGCCGCGCTTGGCACAGTGCTTGCCGCCGCCTATTTGTTGTGGATGTTTCAACGCATTGCGTTTGGTGCAGCTAAAAACAACTCAAGTCACGGACATTCAAGCGACGATGAACTGCATGACGTCACGACTTATGAGTGGATCGCCTGGACGCCGCTATTGATCGGCATTCTGGTGCTTGGCATTTTGCCGAACATTTTGTTCAGCGTGTTTGATCCCGCAGTGCAAGCAACGTTGAGTGTCTTCGGGGGATAACTTGCAGACACTTAACATCCTCGCTGCGCAATGGGTTGCGCCGACAATTGACTATCACGGCCTTGCACCTGAGTTAGTGCTGGCAGCTGGTCTTTGCGTGGTGTTGTTGCTTGATTTATTCATTGACGAGCGTAAAAAGTGGTTACTGTCGGTGATTTCTTCGTTTACTTTGCTTGCGGCGATGATTCCAGTGTTGACGCTTGCACTTTCTGAAACTTCAGTCAGGTCAATGTTCGACGGACGATATGTGGTCGACAATTTCAGTCTCGTGATGAAAGGTGTATTCCTTCTTGCCGGTTATGTCGTTGTGCTTCTCTCAAGTTCACACATTGAACAAGGCGAGTACTGGAGAGGCGAATACTGGTTCTTGTTGCTCTCAAGTTTGCTCGGAATGTTGATGATGACCTCATCTCGCGATCTCGTGAGTATTTTTGTTGCACTCGAATTTCTTTCAATTCCTGCTTACATGTTGGCAGCGTGGCGCAAACGAGATCCAAAGAGCAATGAAGCAGGCGTCAAATATTTCATGCTTGGCGTTTTTGCTTCAGCCGTGATGCTTTACGGCATGTCGCTTATGTACGGTGTTGCCAACTCGACTTTGCTAGTTGATATTGCGCCAAAACTCACCGCAACTGGCGATTTCTCGGCGGTGCATACTCTCGGTGTTGTTTTTGTGGTTGTTGGGTTTGCGTTCAAAGTTTCAGCAGTTCCGTTTCATACATGGGCGCCAGATACATATGAAGGTGCACCAGCGCCAGTAACTGCATTTTTGTCAGTTGCATCAAAAGCGGCTGGCTTCGTTGCACTTGTGGTGCTTATCTACACTGCATTTCCGCTTTCAGAGGCGATTTGGCAGCCGTTCATTTGGGTGCTTTCAGCGCTGACGATGACGATCGGCAATGTCTTGGCATTGAAGCAGAAAAACATCGTGCGCATGATTGCCTACTCATCAATCAGCCAAGGTGGTTTCGTATTAATGCCACTTGCTGTTGCCGGCCTGGTTGGCTCTGGCAGCACTGCGCTTAGATCAGTTGTCCTCTACATGATTGTTTATGCGGCGACAAACCTCGGCATCTTCGCCGTTATTTTGGCGGTGTCGAACAAGACTCGCAGTGGTGACGTTTCTAGTTTCGGTGGACTTTTCTCATACGCCCCAGCGTTGGGAGTGTTGATGACTTTATTCTTGGCGTCTTTGGCCGGCATCCCACCACTTGGTGGATGGATCGCCAAGTTTGTTGCGTTTCAGTCATTAATTCAGTCGCAATCAGCTTGGGGTTACGCGCTTGCGATTATTGGTGCGGTCAACTCGGTTGTTGCGTTCGGCTATTACGGCAACGTGATGCGCGAAATTTGGATGCGACCAGTACCAGATGGCGACGTCACGCCGATCACGATTCCTGGTTCTCTGCGTTTGGCACTCGTGATTACAGCGGGTGCGACTTTGGTATTTGGTGTTCTGCCGGGCGTCGGTTTATATTTTGCCGACTTGGCTGAAATCGCCGGTGCAATCATCCGCTAAAGAAATTTCTGCCGCAATTGTTGCGGCCGGCGGCGCAGTTTCGTTCGAAAAATTCATGGAGTTGGCGCTTTACTCGCCAAATGGTTTTTATTCGACAGATGGTCGAGCGGGGCGGCGTGGCGACTTCATCACCTCGCCTGAGGTCGGTCCACTGTTCGGATCTGTTGTTGGCAACGCAATTGATGCGCAATGGAAAGCCTTGGGATCGCCAACAGAGTTCACATTGGTTGAAGTTGGTGCAGGTCCTGGGACACTCGCGCGAAGCATTTTGACTTCAGATTTAGCGTGTCGCGATGCGTTGTCTTACATCGCAGTTGAGAAGTCAGCTTCACAGTTGGCGATGCATCCAGAGGGTGTGACTTCTCTAGCCACGATGCCGAGCGAGCCGTTTGTGGGTGTGATTCTCGCAAATGAACTACTTGATAATTTGCCATTTCGATTGTTTGTCTTTGATGGTCAGTGGCAAGAAGCATTTGTTGTCGAACAAGACGCGACTTTTCTTGAAATTTTGCGCAAAGTCGAAGACGCTCCTGCTTGGTTGCCTCATGATGTGCGCCATGGTTCGCGAATCGCAGTTCAATCTCAGGCACAAAGTTGGCTCGCAAACTCTTTGTCTTTAGTTCAGCGCGGGGCAATAATCGTGTTTGACTATTGCACTACTTCTATAGACGCTGTTCACAAGCCTTGGCGTGATTGGCTAAGAACGTACAGGCAACATGAGGTTGGCGAGCACTATCTTCGCCACCCTGGCTCACAAGATATAACTTGCCACGTCATGGTTGATCAACTTGATTTTGTTTGTCAGCCCACTCGTGTTTCGTCGCA
>JAEMTQ010000098.1 GCA_016462185.1 Ilumatobacteraceae bacterium | reverse complement strand
CGTGTGGTGATGGCCTTCGACATCGATCTTCGGCAACAACTTGTTGATCCACGCTGGCAACCACCAGTTGCGATCACCGAGCAACTCCATCGTGGCTGGCACCAAAACCATACGCACGATCGTTGCGTCAATGAACACTGCGACAGCCAAACCCAAACCGAAAAGTTTTAGGTCGCGATCCCAGCCGAGCACGAAAGCACCGAACACAAAAACCATGATCAACGCAGCAGCAGTGATGACACGAGCTGTTGCTGTGAGACCGTCGGCAACTGCGGACGCATTGTCGCCCGTGCGGTCGTATTCTTCTTTGACGCGCGAAAGCAAAAACACTTCGTAGTCCATCGACAAACCGAACACGATCGCAAACAACATCATCGGAGCCCACGACTCAATCGGGCCCTCTTTGCCGACGCCGATCAGGCTGATGCCCCACCCCCACTGAAACACCGCGACGAGCACGCCGTATGCCGCACCAATCGACAACAAGTTCATGATCACTGCTTTCAGTGGCACGAGCAAACTACGAAACACGGCCATCAACAATAAAAACGAAAGCGACAACACACCGATAAACAAATAAGGCATTCGCGAACCGAGCGCAGTCGCAAAATCAGAACCAGCCGCGGTGAAACCGCCAACTTTTGCATCGACGCCGGTCGCGGGCACAACATCACTGCGCAAAAATTTGACGAGATCATAAGTCGCCTCGTCTTGCGGCGCCGTTTTCGGATAAGCAATGACTAGCGACAACGACCCATCGGCCGACGCGGGCACCGCCTGGGCATACGCCACGCCTTCGGTTGCGCTAATCGTTTCAACAAACGCTTGAAGTTTTGCTGGTTGCCCAGCCGTCTCGCCTTGCACCGTTATATATAGGGGTCCGTTAAAACCTGGACCAAAACCCGCAGCGATCAAGTCATATGCCTTGCGCACCGTCGACTCTTCGGGGTCGTTGCCTGTGTCGCCAAAACCAAGTCGAATCGACGCCAACGGCGCTGACAAAACAAGCAAAACTGCAGTTGCACTAATTGCTGCTGTCCAGGGGCGACGCTGAATAAAACGACTCCAGCGATACCAGAACGTAAGTTCTTTGGTTTTCTTTGCGCGATGTTTGATCGGCTGACGCAACGGCTTGATCACAAAACTTGACACCATGATCGCCACAGTTGCGATTAACCCGGCGAAAAATATTTGCAAATTGTGTTGCAGCAGGGCGACAAATGCAAACGAAACAAATGCAATCAACGCAATTAGCGCCGCACGAGTCGTTGTATCAACGCGATGCTTCACCATCGCCAACAACGCAGGCAAAAATGTGATCGACGCAACGATCATGAACAAAACTCCGATGACTGCGCCGATTGCTAAACCGCGGGCGAAGGCTAATCCCATTACGAACAACCCAAGCAACGAAATGATTACCGTGATGCCAGCAAAAATAACCGCGCGACCCGAAGTGTCGACGGCTTCGACCACCGAGTCTTCGACGCTGAGCCCGTCAGCGAGGCATTCGCGATAACGCGTAACTATAAATAGTGCATAGTCAATGCCGACACCAAGGCCGATCATCGCCACAAGCGAAGTCGTGAAGTCAGGCATGCTCACGAGTTGGCTGACGATGCTAACTGTCGACACGCCGACGCCAAGACCGAGAATCGCTGTGCCGATTGGCAGACCCATCGCCAGCACTGAACCGAATGCGAGAACCAAAATCACGATCGCTGCGAGCAAACCGTATGCCTCGCTTTCAGGAAGTTCAAACGCTGCGAAAATTTCACCGCCGTATTCGATTTGCAGGCCGTCGATTGTGAACTTCGCTTCGAGATCTTGAATCTTCTCGCTGAGATCGATCATCGCTTGTTGCGAGCGAATCGAAATGTCGATTACTGCGAACGCGGTCTTGCCTGACTGGTCAATCTGCCCCGGCGTTTCGAATGGGCTCGCGATGTTTACGCCATCGAGTTTTGTGACTTCGGCAAAAAATGCCGTCATCGTCGACTTGACTTTGTCGGTCGTGACGCCGTCTTGCGATGCGAAAACGATTTGGCCGCTGTAGCCAGCGCGATCCGAACTATTTACTTCGAGAAGTTTCTGCACGTCGTTCGACTCGCTGGCTGGCAATTCGAATTCGGTGGCGAAATTGGTGCCAACAGAGTTTGAGATTGCGCCGAGCGCGACGAGCAGAATCACCCAGAAACCGACCATCATGCGTCGATGCTTGACGCTGAATTTTGCGAGTTTGATCAACATTTGCTCGTCTAACTGTAATTTGCGAGCCCGCCCGCACTCGGCAGTTCACCCGTGACGCTCGCCACAGCATGGCGACAAGACGACATTGCGACTAGGCGACAGTTTTTAGCTGTGATCTACGCGATTAAGTTTGCGGTTGAACTACTTCTTTTTGTAGCCAGCGGGACACTTCGGGCTAATGCCCGTTACTTTTTTAACTGTTTTACCTTTGACGCAATTGATAGTGCTCTTTGATTTGCTCGCACCTGAGCCCGTTTTCGCTGGTGTCGTTGCAGTTGTCGACGAGCCAGAAGAAGACCCCTGCGTGAGTTTTGCGGCGAAGATGAAACCGCCGATTGAAGGACTGAAGTCTCCTGCCCAGAGAATCATGTCGCCGTTTTTATCCAAGAAAATATCTGGGTCATTGCCGGTTGCGTTTCTAAAGTTCGGCGAAAGCGACGAGAGATCAAACTGTGTTGGGCTAGAAAATGTTAAACCATCTTTGCTCGACGCGTAATAAAGACCCATGTTCTGTTTTGTCGGGCCACCACCGCTCACCGCGCCATTATCGAAATAAAACATCGTTACTGATCCGTCACTGTGGGCAATTGCAGTTGGGTGCTCGGCGCTTTGATCGATGCTCGAACCAGCGCCTATGCGAATGCCCGAGTCTGGCGTCCAGGTTGTGCCGTCAGGCGATGTAGCGCTGTACGACTTTTGTGGAAAGGGACCAGTGCCCGCAGGCGAGACAGTCGAGAAGTATGCGCGGTAGCCACCACTAGCGAGTTTGACGATGCCGGGTGCCGTCATGTTGCCGCTGATACCGAATGCAGTTCGACTGATGCAGGCGACGTTTTCGAGTGTGAAATTGATGCCGTCGCTCGAGATTGAACACGAGATGCCTTCGCTCGACATGTTGTACATTCGGTAACGACCGTCAGTGAGTTTCATTACACGTGGCATGCCATAGCCCTTGTCGCCGCCGAATGCGTTGCCAGCGCGAGTGAAAGTTTTGCCGTCTGATGAATCCCAGACTTCGATGCCTTTATTTTGTGCGAAGACATAGGCGCGAAGCTTGCCGTCAGCGAGCAACACGCCCGATGCATCGGCGACTGGCAGACCTACACCCACGCCAAGCAAACTCGGATACAGAATTTGCTCGGCGATCAACGTGGCTTTATACGGTCCTTTTGGAAAAATATCGGTCGGTGCGGCGCTCACCGTTTGGGTTGAGATTAGAGATGTTAAGAGAAACGAAATTGCGATGAAGGTCGATCTAAATGTGCGCATACTGAACTCTAACTGAGTTACTTTTCGACAACTAGGGCTAGAACTTGACCATGCACTTGCGGGGGCCGTGCACTTGACCGCCGGCCCAAGTTACTGACGACGGGTCAATCAACTCAAACTCCGGAATTCGCGCCAACCAAGTTTGCAACGCGACGCGAACTTCGAGTCGCG
>JAEMTQ010000097.1 GCA_016462185.1 Ilumatobacteraceae bacterium | reverse complement strand
GGGGACTCTTGCGCCTGTGAGAGTGCCGTCGATATCTTGGTTGCGAGCAAGCCACCACCACACGGGAATAAGCGAAATACCAAGAGCGAGAACATTTGCCGCAACTGATTTAAGCCAGCCCAGTTGACGGCGATCAAAATAAATTGAAGCGGCTGTAATTGCTACAGCGAATACTGGACCAACATAGCGAATAAAAAATAATGCAATAAACAAAAAAATCAGACTCGTAACTTTTGCCGCAGTCATTTTTCGAAGACTGACAACAATTGCGATCATCAAAACAGCAATGAACGGTGGCTCTGACCAAATCATTGAATATTGCCAAAGCAGAGCAGTGCTAAAAGCGACAAAAGCTGTTGCTATAGCTGTTATAAATTTTCTTGTGTTAGCGAGTTGCAACAAATGACTAGTGCAAAGCACAACAATCACTGCTGAGACTGCATTTAAAATCTGCACAGTAAAGTTCACGCCAAGCCCAAGCCAGTCGCCGACAGCGATCAAAATTGAAAGCCCTGGTGGTCGAACCGTCATTGGCAAACCGGTCGCATCTAAGAGCGTTAGATCTTTGGCAAAATTTTTACCAACAGCAACATAGTCACTCGTGTCCCAGCTCCAACCAACCCCAGAAAGATTGGAAGTGATACTTAAAACCGCGGCACACAGAGCAAAGCCAAGCGTGATTTGATTCTTCTTGCAATATTGAAAAATACTTTGCATCTTTATTGAATTGTTTTGGCGAGCATGCTGACAGTTAGACCCGGCTTCGAGTCTTGTTGGCCAACTTCGCGAAAGCCAATGCGGTTATGAAAGCGAATCGAACCCTCATTTGGTGGATTCAAGTTGACCTCGCAAGTCAGAAGTGGCGCGCAACGATCTTTGATCATTCGCTGTTCGATAGCCGCGTAGAGTTTGGCGCCAAGTGACTTGTTGCGCATTGATTCGCCAACAACGATTCGATCTAGATAAACAAAATCTGGGTATTTTTGTGAGAACCATTGATAATTGACGCTCGTATATGGCGCGCCAGGCGCAAATGTAATGCAAAAAGCATGCAACGATTTGTCGCCGATAGCAAAGCTGTAAAGCGAGTGCTCAATTAAAAACTCGAGCGTCGCACGATCAATTTCGCCAACCGCCGGAGCATTCGCATTATTTAATTCAAGAGCGGCCTCAAGATCTGAAGCCAGAAACAATCGCGGTTCTAGTTGACTTGGCTGCATATCCATCTAATAGCCTGACACAATGAACACTTCGCACTTCGTACTAGGAAATTCGATGGTTGAACCGTGGCCCGACTCGACACAAGTCGCGATCTTCGGCTTAGGTTGTTTTTGGGGCGCAGAGCGCAAATTCTGGCAACTTGAAGGTGTCTATACAACGGCTGTGGGTTATAGCGGGGGCGAAAAACCCAATCCGACATATCGCGAAGTCTGCAATGGCGACACGATGCACGCCGAGGTTGTTCTAGTTGCATTTGACCCATCAAAAATTTCTTACGAAAAACTTTTACAAGTTTTCTGGGAGTCCCACGACCCAACGCAAGGCATGCGTCAGGGCAATGATTTCGGCACGCAGTATCGCAGCGCGGTGTATTTCACCAACACGGATCAACAATCTGCGGCTATTGCCACCCGCGACATTTTTCAGCAACGCCTCACACAAGCTGGGTTCGGCAAAATAACTACAGAAATTAAACAATCAGCCGAGTTTTATTATGCCGAGGAGTATCACCAGCAATATCTAGCCAAGAACCCGAGTGGCTATTGCGGTATTGGTGGCACTGGCGTAACTTGCCCAGTTGGCGTGACTCGTTAAATTGCTTGGGCGAGTTGTTCGGCTGTTGGTCGACGAAACAAAGTAAGCATTGCTACACCCGAGAGAAAAACAACACCGCTCATCAATAGCCAAGCATTGTGAAAGCCTGAAGTCGGGTCATTCGACTTACTTGCTGAGACGAGCATTGAACTTACAAGTGCAACACCTAGTGCTGAGCCAATTTGGCGCGACGTATTGTTTAGCGCCGAGCCCATCGCGAATTTTGTGACCGGTAAAAATGCAGTGGCTGAACTTGAAATCGTTGAAATACATAAACCCACTCCGATACCTGTCACGAGCATTGTCGGAAAGTAAAAATCCCAATAGTGAATTTCTGGTGTGATAAAAAAATTCATCCATAAAATTCCACAAGTCATGATCAATGCTCCTACCCCGACAACTTTTCCGTGTCCGATTCGGTTGGCAAGTTTGCCGGCAGGTGCTGCTACAACTGCAGCGGCCAATGGCCCTGGTGAGCCTGCAAGTCCCGACAAAGTCGGGCTGTAACCCCAGACAACTTGAAGCCATTGAGTGTTGACGAAAATCATCGCAAAGAAACCCATTGTGAAAACAAAACCACTAATTGCAGCTGCTGTCACGAACGGCAATCTGAACAAACGCATGTCAAGCACTGGGTGGGCGACACGGTTGCATCGCACAACAAACGCTCCCAGCAATGCAAACGCCAACACGAATATCGACACAGAGCGGTTAGAAACCCAACCCCATTCGTCACTTTGAACAATCATCAAGGTGAGTAATGCAACACCCAGAACTACTAATAGTGCGCCAAAGTAATCGACAGTGCGTGGTGCAGACTCGTCACGTGATTCGTGCAAGAGTTTTAACCCGACTGCAAACGCAGCCAAACAAAACGGCACATTAACTAAAAACACTGAATGCCAACCGAAGCTGTCGACTAAAACTCCGCCGACAATTGGTCCGCTTGCTGCTGACAATCCTCCGACTGCACCCCAGATGCCGATTGCCATTGATCTTCGCTCAACAGGGAACTCGCGCAAGACGAGCGCAAGCGAAGCAGGCGTAAGGATCGCTCCGCCAATTGCCTGAATGACTCTCGCGATGACCATGAACACCGCAGTAGGTGAAGCAGCACAGAGAATTGAGCCAAACATAAAAATCATCAGCCCAGTCAAGAAAGCACGCTTGCGACCAAACGCATCGGCGAGGCGTCCGGCTGTGAGCAAGCCAGCCGCATATGCAATGTTGTATGCCGAAAAAATCCATGTCAGTGTGCGGCGATTCTCGGGCCACTCGGCGACGAACGATCCAAAGGCGACGTTAACGATGCTGATATCTAACGAAACAAGCATTACGCCAACTGATGTAAGGACGAGAACCTTTGCCCCGCGCGACCACTTTTTCATCTGGCTTTTCTTTCAGTAAAACTAAGACCAGAGATTTTTGCGAATCTCCGCGCCGTCTGCGTCAATTGCTCGACCTTCCCACCGTAGTTCGCCCGGCGTCTTTGATAACGACGCAAGCAAACCCTGCATCGGTGTTACTCCGACCATGGCGATTGCTTGACGCGCGGCAAAATGCGGATCAACTGCAATCTCTGCCATTGACAACACCGGACCAATTGCCGCTTGTGCATCGGTAAATGTCTTGAGCACATCTGCGCTTTCGCGGTCTGCACAATAATTTGTCATTAGCTCGTGCAACACAGCACGGTTTTCTACGCGACTCGAAAAAGTCAGAAATCTTTCATCGCCTACACATCCCAAAACTTCAACAACTCTTGCCGCAACTGTGTCTGAACTCGCCGACACACCAACCCACTTGTTGTCTTTGCAGCGGTAAACGCCGCGTGGCACGGTGTATGGCAACTGCGAACCAAGCCGCGGCTGTTCTTGACCGGTGAGCATGAACAAAGAAATCAGTGGCCCCATAATTTGAAACATTGTTTCAAGCAGGTT
>JAEMTQ010000096.1 GCA_016462185.1 Ilumatobacteraceae bacterium | reverse complement strand
GCAAGTGTTGTTGGCACGAGCCCAACCGTAGTGGTCACAATAGGCAGAGTTGTCTCAGTCGGTATCGTCGTGTAATTCGGATCTGGTTTGTCAAACGGTGCAACTGGCGAGCCATATTCTTCTGGTTCTTTGATGCCATCAAAAATATATACGCGGTCACCATACTTGACGAGCGCAGGAAAATATCTTGCCACCGACATCGGTATTCGAATACAACCATGCGAAGCCGGCTTGAGTGGCACGAGAATCGCCCCGTGCACGGCGATGTTGTAGTTGAAGTAAACAGGGTTGTAAAGCGAACCCAACTTTGTTTCTCGCATTCCGGTGCGTCGATTGTAAAAGTAAAAAAGCCCTGGGGGCGTAACTGCTTCGCCGCAGATACCAATTTTGATCTGCTGATCTGTTTTGTTTCCTTCTTCACCTGGGTCAATTTTCACTTCTTCACACCAAGGCTCTTCAGTACCACTTGACATGTGCGTAACTAGAACTGGTTCTTGGTTTGAAAACACGATTAAAACTTGCTCGGGCAGATAAACCTCAACATGATTTGGCGAATCAGCAACTCGGCGCGGTTTAAATTTCAGATTTGACTGCATTATCGACCAAGTTGACGCCGTCACAACACCGGTTGCCTGTTCACGTGGCACGCCCAACACAAGTTTTTCAAATGCCCACATCGCCTGCACAGTGTTCTGCCCAAATTCGCCATCAACTGGGCCTGGATCAAACTTCAAGTCTTTGAGTCTTTGCTGAAGGCGCAAAACATCATCGCCCTTCATCCCCAATTCAAGGGTTCGCTCTAACGGCACCGTGATCAGTGGCACCAAACTTGAATCAACAACAACGTCTGGGTTCGAAATCTCAGATGACGACTCATCAGATGAACTCGAGAGCACACCCACGGCAACCACAGTCATCAATACCGCAAAAGCGACAAGCGCAAACCTCCACCTGTCGAGCGTCGTGACGATTTTTGGCAAGTTGTCTGGCTCAAAGCCACCGAATTCGTCAGGAAAGTCATTGAAAGAATTCATATTTGAGTTTCTACTTTTTCAAACCGTCATTAAGACTCGAGGGCCTAATCGCATTGAGTTTTTTTCGCAGTTTGAATGCCTCACGCAAAATCTTGACGATCACGCCGGGCGAACTCAAAGTTGACACGCCACGCGTACGCGGAAAATAGTCAACGCCAAATTGCACTACACCCATGTTTAATTTCTTTGCGCTGACAATCAGTTCAGCGTCAATAAACGAACCCTCACTCTCAAGAACGATCTTGTCAAACACTGACTTGCGACATAATTTGAACGCAAAGTTAATGTCGCGAAACCGCACACCAAACAAGACCCGCACCATCAAGTTATAAAACATCGAATAAATTACGCGAACATAACCTTCGCCGGTTCGATCAAATCGGTAGGCACTCACAATGTCGGCTTCGTACTGGCGCATCAAGCGCATTGCGTTGTGAACTTCTCGCATATCAAAAGGCAAATCCGCATCGGTGTAAAGAACTACATCTCCCGTTGAGGCAGCAAACCCAGACTTAATTGATCCGCCCAGTTTGCGATTAACAGGGTGATGCACCACTTTTACGTGGCTGTCTCGTGCCGCGGCGGCGTTCGCAAGTTGCGCCGTCGAATCAGTCGACGCATCATTGACGATTATCAACTCGTAATTACCGATTACTTCGGTGTTTTGTAATTCAACACAAAGTTCTTGCGCCGCGTTCAGCGCGCGTTGCAAATATTGCTCTTCGTTCCACATCGGGAAAAATACGCTTAATTTTTCGAATTTCGCCTGCAACATACGCTTCTCAGGCTATTGTCAGACTTGCAATGTCGTCTCTACCCCCGCCCAGCGAAACTCAGTCTTTGCGCTCTGGTTCGCTTACAAAACCTTGGGCAGTCGCCGTTGTCATCACTCACTTGTTGATCGCCGGCTCGCTTGTCGTCTTGGCGATTTCAGCACAGACAGTCGGCAAACCGACTTGGTGGTTGCAATTTTCAGGCGCGCTATCAATTTTGGCAGTCGTGCCATTTTTGGCTCCGGCAGTTGTCGTGTTAGTGACGGTTCGTGCCTCGCAACTTTCGCCGATTGCTGGACTACTCGCCACGGCGATTCTTGCCGCAACGAGCATCTTCGACATTTCGCGCTCGCCCGGCATCGCCCTCGGCGAAGCGGTTCTTGCTGGTTGCACTGCGTTGACCACGATCGCAGCCACTGCAGGGCGTCGACGCTCGGTGAAGTCTGGGTTTTAAAACCCTCTCGGTTTCAACTCGCTGGGGTCTGTACCGTTAAGACGTGGCAAAAAAAGATTTGGGCTCTGAAAAAACTGGCGCCACCAGCTCGGCTAGTTCTGGCTCAAAAGTTTTAACTTCACTACCTAGTGGTGAAAGAGTCGGCATCGCATTTTCTGGAGGGCTCGATACTTCGGCTGCAGTTGCGTGGATGCGCGAACGCGGCGCTTTGCCTTACGCCTACACAGCCAACATCGGACAACCCGATGAAACAGATCTCGAGTCGATTCCCGAACGGGCAAAAACTTATGGTGCTGTTGCTGCCAAACTTGTCGACTGTCGCGAACTGTTAGTTCAAGAGGGACTCATTGCTTTGCAGTGCGGCGCATTCCACATCACGACTGCAGGCAAAACATATTTCAATACGACGCCACTCGGTCGCGCAGTGACCGGCACATTGCTGGTTCGCGAAATGAAACATGACGGCGTAGATATCTGGGGTGATGGCAGCACATTCAAGGGCAACGACATTGAGCGCTTCTACCGCTACGGGTTGCTTGCGAATCCGAATCTGCGAATCTACAAACCATGGCTCGACGTTGACTTCGTGCGCGAGATGGGTGGTCGAGCAGAAATGAGCGCGTTTCTCACTGCAAAGAAATTGCCCTACCGAGATTCTGCACAAAAGGCCTACAGCACCGACTCAAATATTTGGGGTGCGACTCACGAAGCGAAGTCGCTCGAAGAACTTTCAACCAGCATGCACATTGTCGCCCCAATCATGGGTGTCGCCCACTACGACAACTCGGTAAAAATCACAACCGAAGATGTGACTATTCGCTTTGTTGATGGTTGGCCAGTCGCACTAAACGGCAAAGAGTTTGCATCACAAGTTGATTTGGTTCTCGCTGCAAACGAAATCGGTGGTCGCCACGGTCTGGGCATGAGCGATCAAATCGAAAATCGAATCATCGAAGCCAAGAGCCGCGGTATCTACGAAGCGCCAGGGCTCGCGCTTCTACACATCGCCTACGAGCGTCTAGTTTCGGCAATTCACAACGAAAACACGATTGAAAATTACCGCACGATGGGTCGTCGCCTTGGTCGACTGCTTTACGAGGGTCGATGGTTTGATCCGCAATCGTTGATGTTGCGTGAATCACTCACGCGTTGGGTCGGCTCGCTCGTGACTGGTGAAGTCACAGTGCAATTGCGTCGCGGCGATGACTATTCAATTCTCAACACAACGGGCGCAAACCTTACTTATTCACCTGAGCGCTTGAGTATGGAGCGGGTCGAAGATGCGCCGTTTGGTCCACTCGATCGAATCGGTCAACTTACGATGCGCAATCTCGACATTCAAGACACGCGCGAAAAACTCGAGATCTACCGCCAAGCCGGAACCCTCGACGCAAACCCCCTCGCCTCAGGTGCTCTCACCGAACTCGAATAAAACTTTCGCAGTTAGCGGTTGACAAGGGCGCGGGCGACGCCTGCAACAAGCGCAGCACGCTCGC
>JAEMTQ010000095.1 GCA_016462185.1 Ilumatobacteraceae bacterium | reverse complement strand
GGGGCGTGGCAGGCAACAGCGCCATGCTTGCTCGACGAAAGCGATGGTCGTTCACTGGCGCAACGGGCTGCAAGTTCAGGTGACAAAGTCGCCCGAACATGACAACGAGTATGAAATCGACAGCCTGAAGGAGGGTTCGCTGGGCTTGGAAGTTCACCTTGCAACAGAATTCGTTTGCGTACACGCTCGACTTTTGGATCAGGAATCGGCACTGCCGAGAGCAACGCTTGCGTATACGGGTGTTGAGGGTTGGCAAACACTTCACGAACGGGACCCGACTCGACGATTGAACCGAGATACATGACGGCAATATCGTCGGCAACGTGTTGAACAACTGCCAAGTCATGCGAGACGAACAAGTAGCTCAAGTTCAGTTTTTCTTGCAACTCGGCGAGCAAATTGAGCACGCCAGCACGAACGCTGACATCAAGAGCCGAAACTGGCTCGTCAAGCGCGATGATTTTAGGGTTCAGCGCCAACGCACGGGCGATCGCAATTCTTTGTCGCTGTCCACCTGAGAACTCATTCGGATACTTTGCCACTTGATTCGGATTCAGCCCCACAAGTTCGAGCAACTCATCGACACGTTTATTTTGATCTGCTTGCGATATTCCGAAATTTTCGAGTGGCTCAGCGATTGCATCGCCAATTGGTAATCGCGGGTCAAGTGACGCAAACGGATCTTGGAAAACGATTTGCAGGTCTTTGCGCATTTCTAGACGATCTGCCTTTGAAAGATCTGCAACGTTGCGACCCAAGAGCGTGATTGTGCCAGCCTCTGGTGCGACCATGTTCAAAATCTCGAGCAGTGTCGTGGTCTTGCCGCAACCTGACTCGCCGACGAGCGCCAAACTGCGACCTTGGCGCAAAACAAGATCAACACCATCGACTGCATAAACAGAGCCGACGCGACGACGCATCAACGAACCCTTAAGTAAAGGGAAAGTTTTCTTGAGTCCACGCACCTCGAGGGCAACAGTGTCGCTGATGTTTGCCGAGACAACATGCGCCGGACCTTGTTGAAACAGTTTGCCCGAATCTTGCAATGCGAAAATTTCACTTTGGCGAACGCATGCTGTCATGCGAGTCGGCGAAAGGCTGATTAATTCAGGAATCTTTTCGCCACACACATTGCTTGCTGCTGGACAACGTGGCGCAAAAGCGCAACCATTTGGCAGATTTACTGGCGAGGCTGGCGCGCCAGCGATCGAAGTGAGTCGCTCACCAGAGACAGCGTCAAGTCTTGGAATTGAACGCAACAAACCGATTGTGTAAGGCATTGCAGGTTGCGCGTAGATTTCATCAACCGGGCCAACTTCTACCACTTTGCCGGCGTACATGATCGCCACTCGGTCAGCAATGCCGGCTACAACGCCGAGGTCATGTGTAACCAAAACGATTGCGGCGCCAGTCATGTCACGAGCTGTTTTCAGAACATCTAAAATTTGTGCCTGCACCGTTACGTCGAGCGCCGTTGTCGGCTCGTCGGCAAGCAAAACTTTTGGTTCGTTGGCAATTGCTAAAGCAATCATCACGCGCTGACGCATACCACCAGAAAATTCGTGTGGATACGACTGCGCACGTTCGGCTGGTCGCGGAATACCGACTATCTCGAGCAACTCAATTGCGCGCTTATGGGCCGCTTCAGTTGAAACATCTTTGTGAATCAACAGCGCTTCAGCGATTTGTCGACCGATTGTATGAACCGGGTTCAATGCCGAAAGAGGGTCTTGAAAGATCATCGCGATTTCGTTGCCGCGATGCTTTGACATCTGTTCGTCGTTGAGCGACAACAAATTGACACCATTAAACATCACTGAGCCAGAGATCGTCGCACTATCAGGGAGCAACCCAATCGCCGCGAGTGAAGTTACTGTTTTACCTGAACCCGATTCGCCGACAATGCCCAACACTTCGCCAGCACGAATGTCGAGCGAGATATCTCGAACCGCTTGAACTGTGCCGGCCTCACTCGGAAATGTGACTGAAAGGTTTCGGATCTCAATAAGTGAGTTGCTCATTATTTGACGCTCTTCTTTACTCGCAACGAACCTGGGTCAAACGCGTCACGAAGCCCGTCACCGATAAAACTGACGGCCAAAACCGTAAAAATCAAAATCGAACCAGCAAACAAGAAGAGCCACGGATAAGTGAGTGCGGCGCCAGTGCCCTCGGCGATGAGCGTGCCGAGCGAAACATCTGGTGCCGAAACACCGAAACCCAGATACGACAAACCTGTTTCAGCGAGAATCGCCCCACCGACGTTCAGCGTCGCCGCAATAATTAGCACCGACGCCATGTTTGGCAACAAGTGGCGAACAACAATCTTTCGGGTTGGTACACCCATGTACTTTGCGGCGCGAACAAAGTCGCGCTCGCGCAAACTCATTGCGAGACCCCGCACCACGCGGGCGGTGATCATCCAGTCGAAAATTGTGAGACCGATAACCAACAACAACCACGACTTACCTTGATAAAAGCGGGACAAAATCACCAGAACCAAAAACGACGGTAACACCAACATCAAGTCAACAAACCACATGCTCACTTTGTCAGTTCGACCACCGAGATAGCCAGCAACTGCACCCACAATTGCAGAAAGACCTGTCGAAAAAACCGCAACCAAAAGGCCAATGATCAGTGACTTCTGCAACCCACGGGTGGTCTGAGCGAAAACATCGACACCAACTTGAGTCGTGCCGAACCAGTGCGAGAGTGACGGGCCTTGCAACAGACTCGAGAAGTCGTTTTCTGAGTAGCTCCATTGAGCAATGAATGGCCCGCCGAACGCAAAGAGAAACATGAAGGCAATTACGCAGATGCCAAAAACTGCCGACTTGTTGCGAAAAAAACGTCGGCGAATTAGTTGACCACGCGAAATGCGCTCAACTGAAGTTGCGTTCTCTACTGTCACGCGCGCGACCTGACTCTCGGGTCAAGAATCGCCAAAATAATGTCAGCCAAGAACCCTGAAAACAGAACTAGCACTGCAGTGAACGTAACTACTGCACTCACCGAGTTGATGTCGTTTTTACCAACCGCCGAGATGAACCACTGCCCCATTCCGTACCAACCATAAATCGTTTCAGTGAATGCCGCACCTGCAATCAAGAGACCGAAACCGTAAGCAAAAAAAGTCGCCATCGGAGAAATTGCGACTCTCAAGCCGTGCTTGAAAAGTGCTTGACGCTTTGTCAAACCTTTTGCGCGGGCCGTGCGTAAGTGATCGCTACTGAGAACGTCGAGCATCGTGTTGCGTTGATAACGCGAATAAAAAGAAATGCTGCCTAACGCGATTGAGAGCGTCGGCAAAATTAAATGTTGAAGTCGATCGCCGAACGCAGCGAACGACGAGCCAGTAAAGCCCGGGGTGTACTCGCCTTGCGTAAAGAAAAATGTCGAGCCGACCGAGTCGTTGAATTTAATGCCGACAAACTTAAGCAAGACTGCGAGCAAGAAAACTGGAGTCGACAAAATAATGTAGGCAGCCAAACTTGAACTTCGGTCGAACAGGTCATACTGACGAACAGCACTTGTCACACCGATTATGACTCCGACTGTTGCACCAAGAAGCGAGCCCAGCAACAAAAGTCGCAGGCTGACCCAAACACGACGGCTGAACTCTTCGTTAACTCTGTTTTGCTCGAGATCTTCACCGAAGTCGCCTTGAATTACGTTCGAAGCCCACTTGACGTATCGCGTAGTTAACGGCACTTCGTCGTTGACGTTTGCACGATTCAAAACTGCGTCGATCGACTCTTTTGGGATCGGCGGGTTTGCGGCCTCATAATTGCCGCGGGGGCTAAGCGCACTCGACGCCAAAAAATATCCGACTGA
>JAEMTQ010000094.1 GCA_016462185.1 Ilumatobacteraceae bacterium | reverse complement strand
CGATGTTGATGACTTGCTGCGGATTAAAAGGCCGAGATCCAAAATCATTACATCGACAAGAATCACGGTTGATAGAAACCAATACTTGGGCTTACGGTTGATCAAGATCCACGCAAGTGCACCTGCAGCGAGAAGACCAAGCGCAGCAGGCGGCGCCAGGGAATTTCGATTGAAGTAAATACCGATCCAATAATTTTCATCAAAGTTGACTGCACCAGACCAATTATTGCGAACTGCATACCAAGAAATAAGTAGCCCTGGTTGCATTGCAATCAAAAACAAAGTCAACTGTTGCAACAGAGTGAAACTTCGTGCAATGTATAAACCTGCCAAGCAGGTAACTGTCAAGGTAAAAGATTCAACTAATGAGTAACTGCTGAATGTCGACCAAAAAGTTGATAAAAACATCCATGCACAAAAAGTGAGCAATACACCAACTGGACCTTTAAGCAACGAAGCCGGAATGCCACGACGAAACAATAAAACAACTGCTGGTACCTGCACGAGGAGATACGTTGCGAACTTCGTATTGCTAATTATTCCTGCATCAATTTGGCCGCTGGCTTCCCAGATTTTCAATACTGGCCCCTGTGTCAGCAAGCCCAGCAAGACCACGACGTAGAAATATTCGAGCCACGTCCAAATTTGAACAGAGTTTGCGCGAGACAATTGCACTGCAAAACAATCTACCTGAGCCCATAACTACACGAGAGAACATATAGCGACTGCCGTAAACAAGTTAGGTAGAATGAAAACGTGACAACTACAAACAACGAAGAGTATGACCTTTTAATCTCTGAACTGTTTACTGAGGCTCATGGCCTGCGCATGAAGTATGAGGAATTCAGCCAATACACCGAAGCAAAAATCGCTGAGTTTGTGCTTGAACGAAAACCAATGGCGACACAGCTTGAACAACTTTCTCGAGACTTGGCTGTTACAAACGCGCAACGCGCCCAGATTCATGCTGACCTAGTCGCATTGACGGCACGCATCGACAATTTGACCGCGCAACGCGACAATGCGCGCCTCAGAGTGAAAACACTCGAATCTGCCCGCTCATATCGCATCGCCAAGAAACTTCGCCGACTGGTGCCAAATTTTTTCCAAGGTAAGTAACAACATGGCCGTTCGGCAATACCCGGTGATAATCACCGTTCGCGACCGCCTGTCATGCCTCCAGCGGCTCTTGAGTTGGTTGGAGGAAGCAGGGCAAAAAAACATTTGGCTCTGTGACAATGGCAGCTCTTATCCGCCACTTGTTGAATTTTTGAATGCGACGAATCATCATGTTGTGTTCAACAAATTCAATCTTGGACATCGTGCACCATGGCTTAGTGGACTCGTGCCTCAACTCGGTAACGAAAAATACTTTATTGTTTCTGACCCCGACGTTGTGCCAGATGAAAATACACCAAGTGATGTGTTCGAGATTTTTGAACACATGTTGCACTCAAACCCAAAGATTGACAAGGTTGGATTTTCTTTGCGGATAGATGATCTGCCTGATCACTTCATCCACAAATCAGATGTAATTACCTGGGAGACACAATTTTGGCAAGAGGTGTACTGGCCCGGATTTTATAAAGCACCAATTGATACCACGTTTGCGATGTATCGACCTGGGCTTGGGCATCAAAATGGCAACTCATTGCGAAGCGCTCCACCGTATACGGCACGACATCTTCCTTGGTATCAAGACTTTGCGAACCTGTCAGAAGAAGACGAATATTACGTAAAGCACAGCGACCACTTGATTACAAACTGGAATACCGACAAGTTGCCAGCGACTGTAAGAGCGCAACTCACCAAACTTCGTGCGCAACAAAGCGCTGCTGAGTAATAAACATCATGTCAAACAGCGCAATCTCAGTAAGTTCACTTTCAAAAAACTTTCGCCTATACCACGAACGAAATCGATACATCAAAGCTGCGATGTTGCGCGGCCGCCGAGCAAAATATGAAGAGTTTTGGGCGCTAAAAGATGTCTCATTTGAAGTAGCGCATGGAGCGACGCTCGGAATTATCGGCTCAAACGGATCAGGCAAGACCACGATGCTTAAGTGTCTAACGGGTATCTATACGCCAGATATGGGCACAATCAATATTGACGGCAAACTTGCGGCGTTGCTTGAACTTGGTGCTGGTTTTCATCCTGAACTAAGTGGTGCGGAAAATATTTTTCTTAACGGCGCGATTCTTGGCATGTCAAAACGCGATGTTGAAAACAAGTTCGACAGTATTGTCGAATTTGCTGGACTTGAAAAGTTCATTGATACACCGGTCAAGAATTTTTCATCAGGAATGGTCGTGCGGCTTGGTTTCTCAATTGCTTCGCACGTTGAGCCAGAAATCTTGTTAATCGATGAAATTTTGTCGGTTGGAGACCAAGACTTTCAGCGACGAAGCAGCGAGAAAATCGAGGAGTTTCGCCGAGAGGGCCGAACGATAGTTGTTGTCAGCCACAGCCTGGGATTGGTACAACAATTATGTAAAGAAGTGATTTGGCTCGACAAAGGTCAGATTAAACAGACTGGGGCCGCAGCAGATGTAATTTCGGCCTACACAGGTGGAAGTTATGTGCAGCACACAGAGAAAGATGAAACTTCGCGCAATCGTTGGGGAACTGGCGATGCGCGAATCAACTCGATTGAATTGCTAAACACCGTTGACGAACAAGTTCAGGTTATAGATTCAAGCGCGCCAGTCAAGTTGCGCTTTCAAATATCTGCTCACACTCGGCTTGAATCACCAATCTTGCGTGCTCAAATAACACGGC
Source organism: Ilumatobacteraceae bacterium (assembly GCA_016462185.1). GTDB lineage: Bacteria > Actinomycetota > Acidimicrobiia > Acidimicrobiales > Ilumatobacteraceae > BACL27. Next base: position 1,130 of record JAEMTQ010000094.1, on the reverse strand, counting down.
TGAACGGTGATGTGATTTGGGCAACTTCAACACAGCGCGGGACTAACACGATGCGAGTTCTTGACGGTGCTGCTACTGCAACCTTAAATATCGACTCAATTCAGTTGCTTGAGGGCACTTATTATGTTTCTGCGGCGATTACAGATTCAACTGGATCAACCGAATTTGATCATTGTCAGAATTGGTTGCGATTTAACGTGCATAAAACCAACATGTTTGATGATGGAATCGTGGCAATCAACTCAACATGGAACCTGGAACGACACCACAAGTAAAGATTTAAAGTTCTTCGGCCAGCCTGCGCTTCAACTTGTTGAATGTTGCAAAACCGATAACCAGCGAGATAGCCGCTGACAAAAATAATGCACCTAGATCGCGCCACTCAGGAGCAGTGCCGTGATACGTCGTTGCCCGAAATGACCGAATGAATACTGCTGTTGGATTCCAATGCAAAATACTTTGCAGCACGTCGGGCACCTTGCCGTCAATAATCTTTGGATCGTAAATCACTGGGGTCGCAAAAAACCAGAGCTGATTAATGATCGTCCACAAATAGGGCAGATCGCGAAAAAACACGGCGCTCACACTCAAAATAAGCGCAATGCCTCCGGCAAAGCATGCCATGAGAACCATCAGTAAAACTGTGACTGGTAGCCACGGTAAAACTGCACTGCCTGCGATCAACAGAACCAGACAGACCAAACTCATTTCAATCGAGAATTGAACGAAACAAAACAACACTTGCGAAAGCACGAGGCTCTCTCGCGCAAATGCAACTTTTCGTACAAGGTTCGTATTGCTCAAAATTGACTGAAGGCCAACGCCACAAATTAGGGCGAAAAATCCCCATGGAATAATGCCGGTGAGTAAATACAAGCCGTATGTCGTAACTCCAGATGGATCACCAATTGGTGCTTTTGCTCCAAAAAGCAAACCAAATACGAATGTATAGATTGCCATTTGTGCGAGCGGATTGAGTAGCGACCAAGACCAGCCCAAAACAGACCGCCGATATTTGCTTCGCAACTCGCGCAAGGTGAGATTCCACAACAAGTTGCGCGAGTTAGCGATCTCTTTTATCTGTTGCATCTCACTCCAACTTACCATTGCAACACTGCGGTAGAGTTGAG
>JAEMTQ010000093.1 GCA_016462185.1 Ilumatobacteraceae bacterium | reverse complement strand
GTTGAAGCGATTTTGACGCGTCGGTCACAAAACCTGACGAATCATCGGGGAGAGATCTCGTTTCCCGGCGGGCGACTTGATGCGGGTGAAAGCGTGTTGCAAGCGGCATTGCGCGAGACACACGAAGAAATTGGTTTGAGCCCCGAAGATGTCGAAGTTGTTGGAGAGTTGAACAGCATGGCGACAGTTGTAAGTAATTCACACATCGTGCCGATTGTTGGAAGGTATCGAACATCGCCGAAACTGCATGCTGTAAACAGCGAAGTTGATCGAGTGTTTAGTGTGCCGTTGCTTGAACTAGTGCGGGCCGATACATATAGCCAAGAGCATTGGATCTTTGATGACCGCGAGTTTCAGATCAATTTCTTTTACTTAGATGACGAGACGATTTGGGGCGCAACCGCACGAATCTTATTTCAAGTGATGATGTTGGCAATCAAGCACAATTAATAGTTTTTGTTACGGTCCACCGAGCGTGCGCACACTTTGAAAAAAAGCAAATGCCCATGCTTCGCAACGCACACGAAAAGTTCGCAGGCGACTGGCGCAATTGTCGAGCATGTCGCGATTGAATTGTTCGTCAATACGCAGGCGTTGCGCTGGGTTCCAGAACTGGCCGTATGTCCAGGTGTTGGTGCTGCAAATTGAACCAGGCGAGAGGTTGCTGCAGTTGTAGCGCTGATCTAAAAGCTTGAGATTTCGGTAGCCGAAGTCGTGTCGGCGACAAGCTGCACCAAAGTTAAACGACCTGCCAGTGCCACCGATGACTGGAAACGAGCAGCCGTCGCTTGTCCAATCAAACCATTTGTGCTGGCGCCGCAGTACGAAACGCGAGCGATCGAAGTCGCGTAATGAAGTTTGAAACACTATTGATTCGATAAAGGCGACGTCGCGACTGAGAGTTGGTTCACTGGTAGTTGCGATTGCCGATGTGGTTGGCAAAGCGATGGCGGTCAAAAAACTCGAGACTGCAACGAGAGCAAATTGGGCGACGCCCATGTGGTCTCCGTTTCATGGTGCAATTTGCGCACCAGTGAGCCGAGATGTGTACGCGGTGTTTTACTTTGGCGCGCGAATTGCTTGCAACACGTGCCAAGTTTCAATGGCGCCGATTGCGGCTTCTTCACCTTTGTTGCCGGCACCGGGGCCCGAGCGCTCGGTGGCTTGCGCGATGTTTTCAGTTGTGAGCACGGCAAAACCGATTGGCAGACCGGTGTCTTGCTGCACGCGAGCAACGCCGTCGGCACATGGCCCGGCAACGTATTCGAAATGTGCGGTATCGCCACGAATGACTGCGCCAAGGGTGATCAGAATTTCGTAGCGACCAGAAGTTGCCATGGTGCGGGCAGCAAGTGGAATTTCATATGCGCCAGGTACCCAAGCGACGTCGACGCTTTTTGTGTTGACACCGCACTTTGCTAAGCCACGATGGGCACCGTCAAGAAGAGCCTGAACAATAAATTCGTTGAAGCGCGAGCAGACAATACCGACACGCATTGCCGAATTATCTGTTTTTGTGGCGTCGAAACTGTAAGTAGTCATAGTTGCTCCTGAAGATGTTATTTCTTTTTCGAATCTGTCTGTTCTTTTCGGGCATCAAAGAAGTGGCCGAGGCGATCTCGTTTTGTCGCGAGATACGAGGCATTCTCGGGTGTGCTGTCAGTGACGATCGAAACGCGCTCAACAACTGTGAGCCCGTAGCCAGCGATGCCGCCGTACTTTGCGGGATTATTTGTCATCAGTCGCAATTTACTCGCGCCAAGATCGGCCAAGATTTGTGCACCGATTCCGTATTCGCGGCTGTCAACGGGTAGACCCAGTTCTAAGTTGGCGTCAACGGTGTCAAGACCTTCATCTTGCAATGAATAGGCACGGATCTTGTGGCCGATGCCGATGCCGCGACCCTCGTGACCGCGCAAGTAGACGACCACACCGCGACCTTCTTGTTGTACGGCTTGCATCGCCGTTGCAAGTTGCGGGCCACAGTCGCAACGGCGACTACCGAACACATCGCCAGTGAGACATTCGCTGTGAACACGAGTCAGAACGGGCTCACCATTGCCGATCTCGCCGAGTACAAATGCCAAGTGCTCGATGCCGTCAATCGTGCTGCGATATGCAACGCACTCAAACTTGCCCCATTCAGTCGGCACATTTGCCGAACCCATGCGCTCGACCAGTCGCTCGTTGTGACGGCGATACTCAATCAATCGGGCGATCGACGACATCAACAACCCGTGTTGTTTAGCAAACTTTTTAAGTTCAGGAACACGAGCCATCGTGCCGTCGTCATTTTGAATTTCACAGATCACGCCAGCGGGTTCGCAACCTGCGAGGCGAGCGAGATCAACCGATGCCTCGGTGTGGCCAGCACGTTTGAGAACACCACCGTCACGGGCTCGTAACGGAAAGATGTGACCCGGGCGAGCAAAAGCACTGTGCACAATTTTTGGATCAGCGAGCGCGCGCAATGTGGCCGCGCGATCAGCCGCAGAAATTCCAGTTGTTGTGCCTTCAAGCAAGTCGACTGAAATCGTGAACGCCGTTCGGTGGCTCTCAGTGTTGTTGTCGACCATCAGGGGTAGACGCAATTCGTCGCAACGTTCGCCAGTGAGAGGGGCAACAACAACTCCAGACGTGTGGCGAACCATGAAAGCGATTTTTTCGGCGGTGGCGAACTGTGCCGCCATGATCAAATCGCCCTCGTTCTCTCGGTCTTCGTCGTCAACCATGACGACAAGTTCGCCGCGACCGATTGCTGCAATAATCTCTTCAATTGAAGCGAAATCTGCGTCGTTATTTGAACTGTTGTTTTGCTGGTTCATTTGGGTATCTCCTGTAGTTGTGAGTTTGGTTCAAAAATAATTTCAATGTCGTCGCCGAGTTGCTCTGAAGATTTGAACTTTCCACGCCAAAGTTCAGACATCGTCGCAATACCGTGGCCTTCGAACACGGGTAGCGAGTCGTTGCCGCCAGTTATTGCTGGCGCAAGATGCAACACGTATTGATTAATTAGTTTTTCACGGTGGAATGTGGCGGCAACTGTTGGCCCACCTTCAACGAGTAGTTGCAACACGTCTTGACGGCCAAGTTCGTCGAGCAGGTCGACCAACGAGCCACGCCATTGTGTGCACGGGTTCACGCGTGCTTGGGGTGAAACTTCACCGAGCACGATGCGACGCGGCGAATCGCCATCAACGTCACGCACTGTGAGTTGTGGGTCATCCAAACGAACTGTGTTCGCGCCAACCAACACGGCGTCGCTTTGCGCACGCAAAACTTGAACACGTTTACGGGCGATGTCGCCGGTAATCCACATGCTGGTGCCATCTGGGGCGGCGGTGCGACCATCTAGCGTCATAGCCATTTTTAAAACCACGAATGGTCGTTTTGTTTTGCGGTGATGAATGTATGCAGCGAGTTGCGCGTCAATCTGATCGGCGAGCACGCCAACTTCGACAGCGACACCCGCTTGACGAAGGTGAGCAATGCCGCGACCAGAAACTTTTTCATCTGGGTCGACGATGCCCACCACAACTCGTTTGATGCCCGCATCGATGATTGCTTGTGTGCACGGACCAGTGCGACCTGTGTGATCGCACGGTTCAAGCGTCGTATATAAGGTTGCGCCTGTAGCATCAGCACCAGCGCTGGCGAGAGCCTGAACTTCGGCGTGCGGGCCGCCGACGCGGCTGGTTGATCCGTCAAAAGTTTTGCCAGTTGAAGTGACGACGACGCTGCCAACCCACGGGTTTGGTCGCGAAATTAGACGTGCACGATCTGCTGCCGAGATCGCAATTCGCATCGCCTCTAAATCGTTCACTATTGAATCTCTTTCGTTCGTCGAACGACATGCAGGGTCAACGAACGAAGGGTCGCGCACTGCGTATGAAACGCGCGACACCACCGTCTTCTTGCTTCCATCCGGACTTTAACCGTCGGCCCTGGAATCACACCAGATCAGTCTCACGATT
>JAEMTQ010000029.1:3763-15441 GCA_016462185.1 Ilumatobacteraceae bacterium | reverse complement strand
CTCAGGCTAGAGTTCTTCGCCATGAGTCGCTTATGTGAAGGTCGAGTAGTTGTTGTCACTGGTTCAGGTCGCGGAATTGGGCGTGAACACGCTTTGAGTCTGGCTAAACACGGAGCTTTGGTCGTCGTGAACGACGTCGGCGCCGGCGTTGACGGCAAGGGCGGCGACGAGTCTCCGGCGCAACAAGTCGTCAATGAAATTGAAGCGATGGGCGGCAAAGCGATTGCAAATGGCGACGACATCTCTTCGTGGGATGGAGCCGAGCGTCTGATCAAGATGGCTGTTGAAACGTTTGGCGACTTGCATGCAGTTGTGAACAACGCCGGAATCTTGCGTGACCGCATGTTGGCCAACATGAGCGAAGAAGAGTGGGATGCAGTTATCAAGGTTCACCTCAAAGGCACTTTTGCGCCTTCGCGTCACGCAGCGGCTTATTGGCGTGACCAAAGCAAAGCCGGCAAACCAGTTGACGGCAGAATCATCAATACGTCTTCGGTTTCAGGAATTTATGGCAATGTGGGCCAAACAAATTACGGTGCAGCAAAAGCTGGCATCGCTGCGTTCACAAACATCGCATCGCTCGAATTGGCTCGTTATGGAGTGACTGTTAATGCGGTCGCACCGGTTGCATTAACTCGAATGACAGAAAATTTAGGACCTGCTCCTGAAACTGAAGCCGAGCGTGAGCAGCGATCACCAAAATGGATTGCGCCGATTGTTACGTGGTTGGCCTCGAGCGAGTCTGCGGGTATTACCGGCCGCGTGTTTGAAGCAAGCGGTGACGTATTAGCAATCGCCGAAGGTTGGCATCGTGGACCAACCAATAAACCTGTTGAAGACCCAACCAAACTTGGACCAATCGTTGAAGAGATGATGGCCAAAGCACGTTTGAACGCAGGCATGGATGGCCGCGACGGCACTTGGCCACAACCTCAGAAAAAATAGTTAAAAGAGTTTGAGGTCGTCAGTTTTTTTGCCGCGAAGTTCGTCGTAGTCGACTTCGCACCAGCCAATTTTTCTGCTTTCGGCGAGTACTTTTGCTTGCGGCTTAATTGATTGAGCGACGAAAATTCCACGAATTTTGCCAAGCGACGAGTCGGCGTGCAGGCAATCTAAATAGCGGGTCAGTTGTTCGACGCCATCAATTTCGCCGCGTCGTTTAATTTCAACTGCAACTGTTTGCCCGTTTGCGTCACGGCAAAGCAAATCGACCGGCCCGACAGCAGTTGGATACTCCCGACGAATCAGAATCAAGCCTGGTTCGATCGTCTCGGGCATTGCTGCGAGCAGAACTTGTAAATCTGCTTCGACACCATCTTTGGTGAGACCTGGATCTTGACCCAGTTCGTGACTGAAGTCAGAAATGACATCATGAAGGTAGACAGTCAGCGTTTCGCCTTTCGGATTGCGAACAACCAAACGATCTGCGAGTTCTTCAAATGTGTTCGGCGCGTTCATCCAATTCAATGGTTTGTATGCACCGCCGTCAGCGTGGATCGCCAGGCAACCGTCGGCTTTGATCATTATCAATCGAGTTGCTTCGGGTAATGAGGCTGCAAGTCGGCCTTCGTATGTAACGCTGCAAGAAGCGATGATCACGCGCATGGTCGAGAGACTTTCTAGTCAACTTCGGCGAGTGCGGCGAGAACTGGTTCGGCAAGTTCAGGGCGGCAAATGATTAGATCAGGAAGCCACGTGTCTTGCTCGTTATATATAAGGGGAGAGCCGTCGATGCGACTTGTGAACAGACCGGCAGCGCGAGCTACTGCAACTGGCGCGGCCGAATCCCATTGGTGTTGGCCGCCTGTGTGCAAATAAATATCACACTCGCCAAGAACCACCGACATTGCTTTTGCACCGGCCGAGCCGAGCCGCATCGCATCGCAACCAAGCGCTTCGGCAACAATCACGGCTTCACGCGGCGTTCGAGATCTTGAAACAACCAAACGAGGTGGACCATCGTGTTTCGGTGGCAGAGTCGGCGCAGGGTTCGTGCTCAGAGTTATTTCTATTGCCGGCAAACTGACGGCGGCGATCGAAAGATTGCCATGACTAGTTTCATCGCGTTGCCACAACGCGATATGCACTGCCCAATCGCTGCGGTCAGGCTCACTGAATTCTTGGGTGCCATCGAGTGGATCGATTATCCAAACGCGTTCGGCGCTCAGCCTTTTTGCAGTGTCGAGCGCTTCTTCGCTCAGCACTGCATCATCTGGACGAAACTCACGAAGTTGCGACATTAAAAATTCTTGGGCCATTGCATCACCAGCATCTTTGAGATCCCAGCCATAAAAGCCGCGGGCGACTAAATCGTTGCGTAACTCAACAAGAAGTTTGCCGGTCTGTGTTGCCAAATATGTAGCAAATTCATGATCACTGCTGTGATCCGTGCTGCTCAAGATTTGCGACCTAGTTGAGTCGCTTGGCGTACAAGTTCGCGAACTTCGGTCTCGTTTGCTCCGGCTTTTGTCAATTTGACGATTTGCTGCTCAAGTCGTTCGGCTTGCGCATCGTCAAAAACTTCTGGTCGCGAAGTGCTTGCGCTGATTGTCGCCACCAACAACACGAGTGCTGCAATCGCCGTGGTGCCGCCGATTGTGTTTACGACCCCGACATTGTTGCCGGCAATTGAAGTGATGATCATGCCCGCAATTCCGGCAACAAAAATCAGTGAGCATAAGATGCGAATATTACGCAGCGCGAGCGATGAGTTTTGCGACGACTTTGCCATTTGCTTACTTTCGCGAAAGTGGCTTGTATTTGATTCGTTTTGGCTGATCGGCAGAAATACCGAGTTCTTTTTTACGCCAAGCCTCGTAGTCGGTGAAGTTACCTTCGAACCATCGAACTTGACTGTCGCCCTCGAAAGCCAAAACGTGTGTGGCAATACGGTCCAAGAACCAGCGGTCGTGACTGATCACGACTACACAGCCCGGAAAACTCTCAAGAGATGTTTCAAGAGCACGAAGCGTGTCAATATCAAGGTCGTTTGTCGGCTCGTCAAGCAACAGAACGTTGCCGGCATTTTTGAGCAACTTTGCTAAGTGCACGCGATTGCGTTCACCGCCCGAGAGATCACCCACACGTTTTTGTTGGTCGCTACCTTTGAAGTTGAAACTTGCAACATAGGCACGACCGTTGATCTCGCGGTTGCCAACTTTCATCACTTCGATGCCGTCGGTGATTTCTTCGTAAACCGAAGCATCGGCGTTTAGCGTGTCGCGACTTTGATCAACATAGCTAAGGGCCACAGTGTCACCGACCGTGATGCCACCTGTGTCTGGTTTTTCTTGACCGGTAATCATTCGGAAAAGAGTTGTCTTACCCGCACCGTTTGCGCCGATGATGCCGACGATGCCGGCAGGCGGCAAGTTGAAAGTCAAATCTTCGATCAGCAGGCGATCGCCGTAACCCTTTGAAAGATTTTTAACTTCAATTACAACATCGCCAAGTCGCGGACCTGGTGGAATTGCAATTTCAAGTTTGTTATCGCCGCGTTCGGCGGCCTGTGCTTCGGCATGCAACTTGTCGTATGCAGCGAGTCGAGCCTTGCCTTTTGATTGTCTGGCTTTGGGTGCCATGCGAACCCACTCAAGTTCGCGTTGCAAAGTTCGCTTGCGTGACTCGTTGGCTTTTTCTTCACGACCGAGACGCTCTTGTTTTTGTTCGAGCCAACTTGAATAGTTGCCTTCAAACGGAATGCCCTTGCCGCGATCAAGTTCAAGAATCCACTTGGCGACGTTGTCTAGAAAGTAACGGTCGTGCGTGATTGCCACGACAGTGCCCGAATAATCTTGCAAAAATCTTTCGAGCCAGTCGACACTTTCGGCGTCAAGGTGGTTGGTGGGTTCGTCAAGCAACAAAAGATCAGGTCGACTCAGTAGCAGTCTGCATAGTGCAACACGTCGTCGCTCACCGCCCGAAAGTTTGGTGACATCGCTTTCGTTTGGCGGGCATCGCAATGCATCCATTGCAATTTCGACGTTGCGCTCGAGGCTCCACGCGTCAACAGCGTTGATCTTTGCCTCGAGTTTTGCTTGAAGCGCCCCAACTTTGTCGAAGTCAGCATCGGGTTCGCCCCACATCGCCGTAACTTTTTCGTATTCGGCGAGCAGATCGCGAATCGGAGCGACGCCTTCCATGACGTTTTCGAGAACATTTTTTGTAGGGTCAAGTTTTGGTTCTTGTTCAAGCAAGCCAACAGAAAAACCAGGAGTAAGTCGAGCTTCACCGGTGAAGCCGTCGTCTAGGCCGGCCATGATTTTGAGCAGGCTTGACTTGCCACTGCCGTTTGACCCGAGCACGCCAATCTTGGCTCCTGGGTAAAAAGAAAGTGAAATGTTCTCGAGGACCGTTCTGTCTGGTGGGTAGAAGCGGGCGAGTTTGTAGCAGGTGTAAATAAATTCGGCGGCCATCAGCCATACAACCTACTTGCCCGCGAGCCGTGCTAAATTATTCGCAAGTTCAACTCGATACCCAAAGGGGTCAATATGCAATTGTTTGATCAGGCTTTCATTGGAGATTTTCTGCTCCGTTATGTGCACGTTCTCGTGGGTATTACTTGGATCGGAATGTTGTATTACTTCAATCTCGTGCAAGTGCCAGCACTCGCCGCCTATGGCGATGAGGGCAAAGCTCGAATGTTGACCCTAGACAAAGTTGCTCGTCGAGCATTGTGGTGGTTCCGCTGGGCGGCAATCGCAACTTTGGGAACAGGCTTGTTGATCACCGGTGTTGTTGAAAATTACTGGACACGCAGTGGCGACGCCCACAAGGTGACGATTTCAATCGGCATGATTCTCGGAACTTTGATGGCCGCCAACGTGTGGATGGTCATCTGGAAAAACCAAAAAGTTGTTTTGGCTAATGCTGTCAATGTTTTGGGTGGCGCAGCTGCCGACCCAGCCGCTGCAGGTGCAGGTCGAAAGGCTTTGCTCATTTCGCGTCAGAACTTTATTTTCTCGTTCTCGATGTTGTGGTTCATGGTTGGACCAGCACACTTTTACCCAGCAGCGTTTCCAGATGCGACGTCAAGCAACGCAATGACGCTGTTGATCATCGGCGTAGTGCTGGCAGCAATTTTGGAGATCAACGCTCTTGGTCTTCTTGGTGGAACTGCCGCAACAAACAAACTTCTCTGGCCATATGAGTCACACAAGAACGCGATTATCTCTGGTGGCGTCTTATTGCTTGTTCTCTGGATTGCCTCAGAGGTTCTTCTTAAATAATCATCGTTACGATGTAACTGATGGTTGAACAGTCGAATACGGAAGATTTTGGTGCAAACTCCTGGCTAGTTGAGGAGATGTACGAGCGCTATCGCGACGAACCACAAAGTTTGTCGGCCGCGTGGCGTGAATTTTTTAGTGACTACAAGCCAGTCGGTGCGCCGAAAGCCGACCCGACTGGTGAACTGGTCAGACCATCTTTTGATGCAGTTGATGATTTAGATGAGTTCGTAGTTGAGTCAGCGTCAGCGCCGGTCGCCCCAGTCGCGGCTTCGAAGTTGACGAAAGCAACGTCAGGCAAGACACCAAAAGTTAAAGAGCAAATCTCGCCAGAAGCACCGCCGCGCGCACCACGACCTGCTGTTGTGTATCCGCCAGTTGAGTTGACGCCACTCGAAGTTGTGGAGCCCGAGCCATTGCGAGGGGTCTCGGCGGTGATTGCAGCCAACATGGAGTCGAGCATCGCCGTGCCGACTGCGACGAGCGTGCGTCAAGTGCCAGCAAAACTTCTTGAAGTAAACCGAAAAGTGATCAACGGCTATCGAGAGCGCAGCGGCGAAAGCAAAATTAGTTTCACTCATTTAATTGGTTATGCAGTTGTGCGGGCGATCGCAGATGCAGTGCCAAACATGAAGCATGTCTACGTTGCCGACGAACAAGGCAAACCCCAGATCAAAAAATTTACTCATGTAAATATGGGATTGGCAGTCGATGTTGACAAAGGCAAAGGTCAAAGAAGTTTGGTCGTGCCAGTTTTGCGAAACGCCGACACTTTAGATTTTGCAGGATTCTTGCTGACCTACGAAGACATCATTCGTAAAGTTAAAGCCAATAAGTTGACGCTTGAAGATTTTCAAGGTGCAAACATAAGTTTGACGAACCCCGGCACAATCGGCACGCAGCAGTCGGTGCCGCGACTGATGGTCGGCCAAGGCCTGATCGTTGGCGTCGGAACAATCGATTATCCCGCCGAGTTTCAGGGCAGTGATGAACGCGCACTCGGTCGCCTCGGCGTGTCGAAAGTTGTGACGCTGACGAGCACATATGACCATCGAATAATTCAAGGTGCAGAGAGCGGAATGTTCTTGAAATACGTTCACGAGCTCTTGATTGGTGAACATGACTTCTACGCCGATGTCTTCAACAGCCTTGGCGTGCCGTATGAATCAGTTAAGTGGCGCGATGACACGAACTCTCTTGATAGTGAAGATGCACTTCTTGAAAAACAGATGCAGATAGCAACGTTGATTCGCGTGCATCGAGTGCGCGGTCACTTGATTGCCGATCTTGACCCATTGCATTGGCGCGCTCCGCGAATGCCGCGCGAGCTTGACCCCGCAACATACGGGTTGACAGTTTGGGACTTGGACCGCGAATTTTTGACTGGTGGTGTTGGCGGTGTAACTCGGTCAACTTTGGGTGAGTTGCTGGGGGTATTGCGTGATGCGTATTGCCGAACAATTGGCGTTGAATACATGCATATTCAGAACACAGATGAACAGCGATGGATTCAAGAACATTTTGAGGGCGTTAAGCGAAACGACTTTGCCGTTGACAAGATCAGAGTTCTCGAGCGATTGAACGCCGCCGAGGCATTTGAAAGATTTTTGTCGACAAAATATGTCGGCACAAAACGATTTGGTCTTGAAGGTGCAGAATCAGCGATACCAATTTTGGACAAAGTGCTGAATCTTGCAACCGACGAAAAGATGCAAGGCACCGTTATCGGTATGGCGCATCGTGGTCGCCTAAATGTTTTGGCAAATGTTGTCGGCAAAGATTACGACCAGATCTTTCAAGAGTTCGAGGGCTACGTTGATCCGTCATCGGTGCAGGGCTCGGGCGACGTTAAGTATCACCTCGGCGCAGTGGGCGAGTTCGTCGCACAAAGCGGCGCAAAGATGCATGTTGAACTTGTTTCAAATCCGAGCCACTTAGAAACGGTGAATCCTGTGGTGCTCGGCACTGTTCGTGCTTTACAAGATCAAATTGATCCACCACTTGCATACAGCGTGTTGCCGCTTCTGATTCACGGTGATGCCGCGTTTGCCGGACAGGGTGTTGTGGCCGAATGTTTGGCGATGAGTGACACATCTGGTTATCGCGTTGGCGGAACGATTCATTTAATAATTGACAACCAAATTGGTTTCACTACCGCGCCTGAGTACGCACGATCATCGCAATATTGCAGTGACGTGGCAAAAACAGTGCAAGCACCAATTTTTCACGTCAACGGTGACGACCCTGAAGCGTGCGTGCGTGTTGCGCAACTTGCTTTTGAATACCGCCAGAAGTTTCACAAAGACGTCGTGATCGACATGATTTGTTACCGCCGATTCGGGCACAACGAAGGTGACGACCCGAGTTACACACAGCCGTTGATGTACAAAGCCATTGCCGAGCGTCGAAGCGTGCGCAAACTTTATGTTGAAACCCTGGTCAGGCGAGGCGACATCACAGTAGAGCAAGCCGAAAAGTCGTTGACTGACTATCAGGCGAAGTTGCAAGGTGCGCTTGAACAAACACGAGCCAAAACCATCGAGAAAGTTATTGCCGCCAAGCCACCAAAACCAATTGGTGTGGTGCCGCATGTTGAAACAGGCGCATCAAAACAAGTTTTGGATGGAGTATTAAAACAACTGAGTAGTTATCCGCAAGGTTTTATGGTTCACCCGAAATTGTTGCGCCAATTTGAGGTGCGAGATGCATTGATCGCCAAAGACGGTGATGTTGACTGGGCAACTGCCGAAGCGTTGGCAATCGGCAGTTTGCTGATCGAAGGAACATCGGTTCGACTTGCCGGTCAAGACACTCGACGTGGAACTTTCAGTCACCGACATTCAACTTTGGTTGACTACTTAGACGAGCGGCGCTGGGTACCGATTGCAGAAATCCCAGGAGCCGCCGGTCGATTCTGGGTTTACGACTCGCTACTAAGCGAATATGCGGCGATGGGCTTTGAATATGGCTACGCGCACGCGAATCAAAAAGCACTTGTGATGTGGGAAGCACAGTTCGGCGACTTCGTCAACGGTGCGCAAATAATTATCGACCAATATCTGGTTGCTGCTGAAGACAAATGGGGTCAGCAAAACGGATTGGTGTTGTTGTTGCCACACGGCTTTGAAGGCCAAGGGCCAGAGCATTCGTCGGCGCGTATCGAGCGATTCTTGCAGTTGTGTGCAGAAGACAACATTCAAGTTTGCAACCCGACTACGGCTGCGCAGTACTTTCACTTGTTGCGCCGCCAAGTGAAGCGAAAGCAGTTGAAGCCACTTGTTGTGTTCGCGCCGAAGCAGCCGTTGCGCATGAAGCAGAGCCGCTCGCCATTAAATGAGTTGACGACCGGAAGCTTCGAAGAAGTACTCGACGACCCATCAGTTGTGAACCCGAACGAAATTACGCGCATAGTTTTTTGCAGTGGCAAAGTTGTTTGGGACGCGATGGCCGAACGCGACAAGCGTGGCGCAAAGTTTGCCATCGTGCGATTAGAGCAGTTGTATCCGTTTCCAATTGAACAGGTCAAGAAGATCTTGGCTAAGTATCCGAACGCAAAAGAACTCATGTGGTTGCAAGAAGAGCCAGAGAATATGGGACCAAGATATTTTGTAGACGACCGAATTTGGCAATTCAAAGAAGATGGTTACTCGTTGCATCACGTTTCGCGCGTCGAGTCGGGTAGCCCCGCAACTGGTTCAAAGACAATTCACGATCAAGAACTAGACGATTTGATGGCACAAACCTTCGCTAACTGGTAACTAGTTCGCGGTGGTTGAATGAGAGGGTGATTAAGTCGTTCTCCCATGTCGTTGTAGACGGCTCAAATCTGGCAACCGAAGGTAGAACCGAGCCAAGCCTCAAGCAATTGAACGATGCCGTCTTGGCGTTCATCAAAGAGTTTCCGGGAACAAAAGTAACTGTTGTTGTTGACGCTACTTTCGGGCACCGAATTGACCGTCGCGAACGAGCAGAGTTCGATGAAGCAATAAACAACAACGAACTTGTGGCTCCGCCGGCTGGTGCTGTGGGCAGAGGAGACGGCTTCGTTTTGACGATCGCCGAAAAAGTCAAAGCAAGTGTTCTCTCAAATGACAGTTATCAAGAGTTTCATGATCAATACAAGTGGTTGTTTGACGAAGGTCGACTGATCGGCGGCAAGCCAGTGCCAAATGTTGGCTGGGTGTTTATTCAGCGGTTGCCGGTGCGCAAGCAAGCGGGCCGTGAGACTGCCGCGACATTGCGTCGGGCAAAATCAGTGCGCGCTCCGATGAAGCCGATGCCTGTGCCGAAGTCTCCGCCGCCGAGTTCGCGTCCAACATCTGGTGCGACTAAGTCACAAAACCAAAGTTCAAAGCCAACTGTGGTTGAAAAGGTCGTTCACAAACCGACGCATAAAGCTGCACACAAGCAAGCACATAAGCAGTCACATACGCCTCAGCAAAAAGTATTAAACAAGCCAGCGCAAAAACCGTTGCCAAAATTAAATGATGTCACTCCGTTTTTAAACTTTGTTGAAAAGAATCCAATCGGCGCAAAGCTCAGGGGCGTAGTCGACAGTTACGCCTCGCATGGCGTGTATGTCAAAGTTGGTGAAATTTCTGGTTATCTGGCAATGCGACTGATGGCCAATCCGGTTCCGCGTAGCGCGCGTGAACACGTCAAGCTTGGCACCACTTTGAGTCTTGTTGTTGTGGGTTACACACCTTCGCGACGCAGTGTCGAACTAGCCGTCGCAGGTATGGAGTCGCTCGTGCTCGTCAAACAGACTGCCAAGTCGTCGGCACAGTCGTCTGCGCAGTCGGCGGCACGCGGCACGAAGGCGAGTGCGCCACGAACTCAACAGACCAAAAAAGCCAAGCGTCGTGCGCGACACGGTAAGCCTGTTGCCAAGAAGAGTGCGCCCAATAAAAAGCGCTGAATAAGAAGCGCTAAGTAATTTTTTAGTACGGTGTTCTCGTGCTGATCGCAACTTGGAATGTGAACTCTTTGAAGGCTCGCCTTGAGCGTGTGACCCAGTGGGTCAAAGAAAATCAGCCAGATGTTTTGTGCATGCAAGAAACGAAGATGAAAGACGAAGTGTTTCCGGCATTGACGTTCACTGAACTTGGCTATGAGTCGGCGCACTTTGGACAAGGCCAATGGAATGGTGTGGCGATTATTTCAAAAGTCGGCTTAAAAGATGTAGTAACAAACTTTGCGAAGCCGATTGAGCAAGATCATGAAGCGAGAATAATTTCGGCAACCTGTGGGGGCGTGAAAGTAGTAAGCGTCTATGTTCCAAACGGTCGAAGTCTTGAAGACGATCACTACAAATACAAACTCGAGTGGATGAAGAAGTTGAAGAAGCATGCTGCTGCGCTGGGCAAGCCCACAGATCAAATAGTTATTGGAGGTGACTTCAATATTGCTCCGACAGACGACGATGTTTGGGATGTGACGAAGTTTGCTGGCGCAACACACGTGAGCGCACCAGAACGCGAAGTGTTTGCCGACCTGTGTGCTTGGGGTTTGACCGATGTCTTTCGTGAATTGCACCCTGAGCCAAAAGTCTTTTCATGGTGGGACTATCGCAACGGCAGTTTTCACAAAGGTGAGGGAATGCGAATCGACTTTTTATTGGCAACCAAGTCTTTGCTTGCTCGAGTTGAAACTTCGCAGATTGATCGCAACGCACGCAAAGGTGAAAAACCAAGCGATCACGTGCCAGTAACGATCACAATCAAAGAAAAGTAGACAAATGGCCGCCCCAGAGTATGAAAGCGCTTTCAAAGGTTTTCATATTCGCACGCAAGAGCACTCACCGACAGATCGAGTTCGAATTGAAATCGCCAAAGAGTTGCGCACGGCAATTGATGAGTTGCTCGCGACATCTGCGCCAGTCGAAGAACTTGAGGCGACACGAGAGATGATCAACCAGGCCGTAGCCAGATTGCAGGCACGGCCACACTCACATGAATATGCAGGCCCTGCTGAAGGTTCGCTTGCCGTGCCGATGAATAGTTTTTTAGATCGCAGTCCGATCATTGGCTCGATTAATCCATTGTCGGTGCCAATGAAGATGGGCATCGAGGGCGACGGAGGAAGAGACTCGGTCGTTATTGGTCACGCAACTTTTGAAGCCGCATACGAAGGGCCACCGGGTTGTGTGCACGGTGGTTTCATCGCCGCGTACTTTGACGAAGTTCTCGGAATGGCTCAGTCGTTGAGTGGCAACCCTGGCATGACGGTGAACTTGACGGTTGACTATCGATCGCCGACACCCCTGAAAAAACCAGTTGTGTTTCGCGGATGGGTGGTGTCGGTCGAAGGTCGCAAAATCAGCGTCGCCGGATCTCTGCATCACGGCGAGACACTTTGTGCCGAGGCCAAGGGTTT
This sequence comes from Ilumatobacteraceae bacterium, assembly GCA_016462185.1. Classification (GTDB taxonomy): domain Bacteria; phylum Actinomycetota; class Acidimicrobiia; order Acidimicrobiales; family Ilumatobacteraceae; genus BACL27. The sequence continues at coordinate 3,838 of JAEMTQ010000029.1, read as the reverse complement.
GTTCGTGTCAATGCGCCCAGAAGTTTTTGAGCGGTTGCTCGAGATTCGTCAAGCCCAACAGGGCTAAAAGTCAGC
>JAEMTQ010000029.1:0-3663 GCA_016462185.1 Ilumatobacteraceae bacterium | reverse complement strand
GCGCGGGCGACGATTGCTAAAACGTCGGGAGCGATGCGTTTTGCGGTGATTTGCCCGACGATTGTTGCAAGTTCTTCGGTCGTCTTTGGCAACTGCTTAGTGATTAATCGCAACTCATAGTCGCTGCAGACTGTCTCTACTGCTTGTTTGATCACACGGGCACGTGAACTGCGCCAAGTTCGCAACTCATCTTCAAGTGAAACAACTGGCGTTTGCTTTGGTTTAGTTCTTTTTAGCGTAGGTGGCGCTGGCGCGACTTCGGGCTCGCTACTTATGCCAGCCAAGAGGCTGCTGCGACCTGCAGTGCGATTTTTTCTGGTCTCGCACCAAGTAATAAACAGTTGCTGTGAAGCGCGAGTTAAAGCGACATAGGCAAGTCGTACCTCTTCGTCTTTTTGATCTTTTGAAATGGCTGAGCTATGGGGCATTAAACCAACTTCTGCTCCGGCAACAACCACGCAGTCCCATTCGCGACCTTTGGCTGAGTGAAAAGTAAGAACTTCAACGCCGTCTGTGTTGAGTTGGTCAGCCGAAGTGGCTCGCATCCACGAAGTGAATGTTCTGCCGTCGACCGAGCCTGGGTGATCAAGTTTCAAAAATACTTGCACCTGCTCGGCGACCCAGCGCTGAACTTCTGACTCTGACTCGGTGAGCACGTCGGTTACCCATGTCGCAAGTTCGTTGCGATTCGTGCTTTGTGACGCATCGGCGATTGCTGATGTCAATTCTTTTGAGGGGCGACTGGTGCGCACCGGAATATTATTTTTGACGAGCGCATCAACGATTAACTCGGATTGAATATTCGTGCGAACCAACACAGCAGCCGATTGCCACGGGTCGATGCCACCAAGTCGTGCGTATTGCCAGAGGCAATCAACAATGCCGTTGGCTTCGGCTTCGGCGTCGTCGAAACCGCGCAGGATTACTGGCTCAGCGTTTGACTTCATTGCGCGTACATCAATATTTTCATCCACAATTTTTGCTACCGATGTTGCGGCCGACAAAATTTGTGGAGTGCAGCGATAGTTGTTTGGCAGGCGCAAAACTGTTGTGCCTCGAATCTTGTCTGGCAATTCGTCGAACAACTTTTTTTCTGAGCCGTTCCAACCGTAAATGGCTTGCATCGGATCGCCGACTATAAAAACGTCGGCTCGTTGTCCACGTATTGCTTCAAAGAGTTCGTACTGCAAAGGGTTCATGTCTTGGGCTTCGTCAACAAAGATGTGGCGATAGCGCCAGCGCACGGCTTGGGCGTAGGCGTTGTCGGCACGCATTGCTTCGATCACGCGAGCGATGAGGTCGTCGAGATCAAGAGTGTTGCGTTGAACTTTAAGTTGTTCATACTCTTTGTAGATATTGGCAATCTCGTTGTGCGGTGCCGCCGTGTAACGTGCCAGTCGTTTTGCCGTTTGTGCGTAATTGGCGGGCGAAATTAACCGTGCGTGCGCCCAGTCGATTTCGGTCAGTAGTTCGCGAGCGCGAGATGACATCGGGTGATCTTTGGCTGCTTGAGCCACAAGTTGAGTGCGGTTGTGCACGATTGATGGCATCTGTTTGTGGGTGTCGGCCAAACGCTGACGCAACAGTGCGAGCGCAACTGCGTGAAAAGTGCCAACTGTTACCGACTGAGAATCTCTTGAGACGCCCAAAGTTTTGAGTCGGCGACGCATTTCGCTGGCGGCTTCACGAGTAAATGTGATCGCAAGAACACGTTGCGGGTCGGCTGTACCTTTGGCAATTCGATATGCAATGCGGTGGGTGAGTACGCGGGTTTTTCCGGAACCTGCGCCTGCGTGCAAAACCGTTGCGGTTTCGGGGCAAGTGACGGCCGCACGTTGGTCAGGGTCCATACCCTGCAAAAGTTGTTCGGCGTCCACGCCATAACGCTAGGCGGTGCGTGTGCGAGTAACTAAGTTTGAAGCATGCCTTATCCACAAAGACTGTTGAATCGTGGTGAGCACATCAATTTGGATCTTCACCCGCACTGGGTTGTGTTTGTGAAGCCGGGGTCAGTCGTGGTGATTTTGTTGGCGCTGGTGGTTTACGCGCAACAACTTGGCGATGGATGGTTCAAGACGGGCGTGGTTCGGGTTTTGTTGGTCGCACTGTTGCTGGCATTGATCGGATTAGTTACGGTCGTCTTGCGTTGGTCACGAACATATTTTGTCGTCACATCGCAGCGCGTGATTTTTCGTGAAGGCGTTCTCGCACGTCGCGGAGTTGAGATTCCACTTGAGCGAGTCAACAACGTGAATTTTGCCCAATCAATTTTGGAGCGAATGCTCGGCGCGGGAGATTTGCTGATCGAGTCGGCAAGCGAAGACGGCCAACAATTGTTTGGAGATATTCGCAACCCCGAACAAGTACAGAACATGATTCACGAGGCGATTCATGCGCGCACGGGCAAGAGTGCTGACGCCAGCCCAGTAGTTGCACAACTCGAGCGACTTGAGGCGATGTTGCACCGCGGGTCGATTACCCAATCTGAGTTTGACGAACAAAAGCGCAAACTGCTCGGCTAATTAGTCGAGTTGGGTGGCGCCGGCGACGGCACGAACTTGCCAGCCGTCGATTTTCGAACCAGCATCAGCCAAGATGACGATGCACCCACCAAAGCCGCCACCGGTCATGCGCGCGCCGAAAACTCCGGGTGTGCCGACTGCGGCAGCGACAGCACTATTCATTTGTGGTGTTGACGTTTCAAAATCACTATGCAGCGAGTCGTGACTGTCGATCATTAGTGCGCCAGCAGTCTTTAAGTCGCCCGCACTAAGAGCCTTGGCGAATGAAACAACTCGTTGGTTTTCGCGAATGACGTGTCGTGCTCTACGTCGCACAGTCACATCGACAATCTCTTGTAGCGCTGATTCTGGAGCGAGTCGTAGTGGCCCGATTATTTGTTCTGCTTGCGCACATTGATTAACACGTTCGCTGTATTTGCTTGCAACAAGTTCGCGCTGGGCGATGAACTGAACAACTATTTTGACATCGTTTGGCAACTTAATTGGTGTGATCGATAACTCGTGACAGTCAATTAGCAGAGCATGGTCGCGAACTCCGGCACTGCAGGTAAGTTGATCCATGATTCCGCATGGCACGCCAACTGCGCGGTGTTCGGCGCGTTGACAAAGTTTTGCGCGTTCAACGGCGTTGCTTTCATCGCCAAGCGCGAGTGCGGAGGCAAGTTCTAGTGCGGCGCTTGACGAGAGACCTGCCCCGATTGGAATGTCGCAAGAGATTTCACCCGAAAAACCGAATGCGGCGTCTTGCATTTCGGCGGCAACACCAGCGACGTATCGTCCCCATTTTGGTGAAACTGATTCGGGTCGGTCAACAGGCAATTGAAATTCGACTAGTTCTGGTTCGCTTTGGCTACTCAGGACTACTGTCGATTTGGTTCGTGTGCCGGTGATGGTTGTATAACGATCAATGGCCATTGGTAGAACAAGACCGCCCGTGTAGTCAGTGTGGTCGCCGATTAAGTTGACGCGACCTGGGGATCTAAATGAAAGTTGCTTGTTAGACATAGCCTTTAGTCACTCTAGTAATTGACCTGAAGAGCAGAAACGGACAAGAATAGCGAGGTGTCAAAAGCAAAAATTTCATCGACGATTGAACTTGAGTACGAAACGTTTGGCGATCCTAAAAATCCAGCCCTTGTTC
>JAEMTQ010000092.1 GCA_016462185.1 Ilumatobacteraceae bacterium | reverse complement strand
CAGAAGAACAAGAAGAGCTCCGCAAAACAGTCCGCGCATTTTTGGATGCCAAGTCATCCGAAGCCGCCGTGCGCGAACAAATGGAAACTGTAAATGGTTTTGATCCTGCCGTGTGGTCGCAGATGGGCTCGCAAATGGGACTCATGGGCATTCATATTCCTGAAGAATTCGGTGGCATGGGTTTCTCATACATCGAACTTGGTGTCGTGCTCGAAGAGATGGGTCGCTCGTTGCTTTGTGCTCCATATTTCTCGACCGTCGTACTTGCCGCTAACACTTTGATGCAATCGGGTGACGAAGCCGCAAAGAAAAAATATCTTCCAGCAATCGCCAGCGGCGAGACAACTGCAACTCTTGCCTCTGTCGAACCATCAGGCAAGTGGGATGAAGCGGGCATCACAATGCAAGCCAAAGGCTCGGGCTCAAGTTTCACTTTGACTGGCACAAAGATGTTTGTGCTTGACGGTCACACTGCTTCGATGATTATTGTTTCGGCGCGCACAGGCAAAGGTGTTTCTTTGTTCGCCGTCGAAGGCAACGCGAAGGGTCTCACTCGCACCGCACTGCCAACAATGGATCAAACTCGTAAACAAGCAAAACTCGAATTCGCTGACGTGCCTGCAACATTGATCGGCACCGAAGGCAAGGGTTGGGAAGTCTTGTCGCGCGTCAACGACCTTGTTGTTGTTGCACTCGCAGCCGAGCAAGTTGGCGGCGCACAAAAAGTTTTGGACATGGCAGTTGAATACGCAAAAGTTCGCGTGCAGTTCGGTCGTCCGATTGGTTCTTTCCAAGCCATCAAGCACAAGTGCGCTGACATGTTGCTTGAAGTTGAGTCAGCAAAGTCGGCTGCCTACTACGGCATGTGGTGTGCGGCCGAAATGAACGACGAACTTCCATCAGTTGCTTCGTTGTCGAAGGCGTATTGCTCAGAGGCTTACTTTCATGCAGCAGCCGAGAACATTCAAATTCACGGCGGCATCGGCTTCACTTGGGAGCACCCAGCGCATCTTTACTTCAAGCGCGCGAAGTCAAGTGAGTTGTTGTTCGGAGATCCGACTTACCATCGCGAACTTCTTGCACAACGCATCGGTATCTAAAAGCATTCGCACCGCATGTCTGCGGTTTTAGTTTTCGCCATCGTCATTGCAACGGCATTGGTTTTTGCCATCGCTGCCGTCATCATCGGCCGTGAAGCACGTCGTCTCGACAGTGTTGCGCCGCGTGCGGTCTACGAACTCGAACAAGCCACAAAGTTCGTCGCCGATCATCTGCCGACCGACACGCAAGCCCGTTTGACGTTCGCCGAATTGCGAAAACTGTTGGTGTTTCACATGCGTTGGTTGCACGACCAAGGCCTTCAACCATCCGGCGTCGTAGATCGCCGCCAAGACATCGTTGACGAGGTCGTCATTGACGAACAAACATTGACTGCATTTTTGCTTGACGCCGCTGAGCAAAACAACATCGAGATCTTGGACGACGTTGATGTCGTTCACGTAGTTAAAGCGCACCTCGAATATTTCGAAGCAATCGGCGCAGTCGGCCCGCAGTCAAACGACTAGGCGACTGTTAGCAAGAAACTCAGCGCTTCGTCGAGCGACTGTTTCGAAGTTGAGTCGGTCTTCCACAGGTTTGTATAGCGCTGTAAGTTCGGGTTGAAATACGGGTCGTCATCCAAAACTGAACCCCATCGTGCGCCGAGTTTTGCCACTTCAGATTCGACTCGCTTTGCAATTCGAGTTTTCGACTCAAAGTGAAACAAGTGTGCGTGTGGCGTGAAGATTGCGCGGTAGCCAGCGAGTTGCACTTTCAAACAGAAGTCGATGTCGTTCCAGTTTCCAGGAAACTCCATGCATAGTCCGCCAACGCGTTCAAACACATCGCGACGCACCAGTGCGCACGCCGCAATCAAACTAGAAACTTCGCGTTGAACTCGCAGCAAGTTTTGCGGCCCAGCCGTCTCTGGGCTTTGGGCTCGATACAAGTCTGTTGGGTCGGGGCTAAAGATATGCCCGGCACTTTGAATCGTCGAGTCTTCAAATAGCAACATCGGTCCGACCACGCCGACATTTGGGTCGTTGAACATTGCGACCATTATTTCGAGCGCTTCAGCGGTAATTATCTCTGTGTCGTCGTTGAGTAGCAATATCAAATCTGACTCACACGACATCGCACCAAGATTGTTTTTCTCAGCAAAATTAAACGGTCGGTCATAATTAAGTATCTGCAGTCGGTCGCCGCCAATCTGCTTCAGCGAATCTAAAACAGAACTTGGTGTCGGCGTATCTGCAACTACGACAACATGAAAGTTCTGATAAGTCGACTTTTCAAACAAACTGCGTACAGCCTCGACCACAAGCACACGTTGTTTACCAAACACCTCGGCAGACGTGCCACGGGTAGGCACGATAACTGCGACACTTGGTTCGCTTGAAAGTCGGCGTTTGACGCGCACACTCGGGGTCGTCGATTCAAATTCGCAGTCTGCGTCTATGTTTTGCCGCTTGCAGTGATCAACGACTGCTTCTAATGATGCCGATGGGCGAGAGTCGGTCGATTTTGTAATTGTCAGCACTTCGGGCACGCGAACAATCTGGGTTGCATTCTCCGTTAAACGCAATGCGCGATCATGTGCGTTGCATAATGCGAGTTCTTCGAGTTTGCCAGCGCGTGCAATTACTTCGCCACGAACTACGAGTGTTTCGCCAACATAGCAATGCGCTCGCAAACGCTCGGGCGACCAGCCCGGTCGGCGAGAAAAACTCAATGGCACGGCTTTAATGCCAGTTGCATGAGCCGAGTCACCGTAAATAATTTCAGTGTCCGGTGCCTTAGTCAGAGCATCGCTCACGAGCAGTAATGACTCGCGTTGCAGTTTGTCGCCAGCAGTCAAAAAGACGGCGAATTCGCCCGGGCCAAGAGTTGGCGCCTGAATTTCAATCTTTACTCTGCCGAATGACCAGCGACGTTGCAGGTTTTTAACAGCGTCTGGCACGGCACCAAGCAAGATCCAATTCACTTGCTTCGAACCTGATGTAACCAGCGACTTGTGGGTTGCGCGCAGGTCGTCGAGTGTCGCGCCATGGGCGTCAGTCAAAACTGTAAATTTCATCGCACTGACAGCCGTTTCAGAATTTTGCGCAAACCGCGCGGCATGTTGCGATATATAAAGCGCACTGGTCGCAACCAATAGGCGTGTACCCAATTTGTTACATGAACCTGCGAGGTATTTGGCGGAAACTCGTATTCGCGCACTGAACCATAAATTTCTAATTGCCGGCGCTGCTCACGTGATTCGGCAAGTTTTGCAAACTCAGCATCGCGCTGGGCGAGTTCGTCAATCTTTTTTTGGACGACACCCGGGTCGAAAAGAGGCGACACCATGACTTCTTAAGGATATCTAACTGCGACTAGAGCAGTTAGATCATCATATTTAGTGAGTTTGCAACCCGTTCGCCAAGTGCAACATCACCAGTTATTTCAATCTTGTTGCGCAACTGCTCACCAGGTGTTCGGCCCGTTGCAAGTTCAACGAATGTATTGCTGTCAAAAGAAATTTCCATTACTGGTTTGTCTTTTGGTGTTTCAACAACTGTGGCTCGACCATCAATCACCGAAATTACGAATTTTCGTTTCACTGGCCCGGTGATGTTTATTACGACTGATGCACCATCAGGTGTTTGTGCACGTTTGCCAACAACCATTGGCAGAGTTCGGCACAGGCGATCAACGCTTAGTTCGGCGCTGATCGACGCTTCACTGCCTGGTTTGCCGAGTGCACGTCGCATATCTTGCTCGTGAACCCAACAGTCCATTGCACGAATTTGCAAGAAAGTCGCCATCGGAGCCTTGCCGATCGGCGTCATTGTCTCGTCGGTGAAAAAGTTTTCTGGTGCCGCATCAAAAAATGCTTTGCGCAATTTTGTGATCTCGTTGAACTCTTGCAACACTGCCGCGCCCGAAAGACTTCGTCGTGCATCAACTTGATGTTCGTTCATCTCGCCGA
>JAEMTQ010000028.1 GCA_016462185.1 Ilumatobacteraceae bacterium | reverse complement strand
TTGCTTTCTTCGCTCCAGTTTTCTTTGGGGCTTTCTTGCTCGTGCTCTTTTTCGGCGCTGACTGTCCACACACAGTTTCAAGAATCAACTGTGTAACCAAATATGGATCCATATTTGCGTTTGGACGACGGTCTTCGGCGTAACCCTTTTGATCTTTTGCAACCTGCCATGGAATTCGTACTGAGGCACCACGGTTTGAAACTCCGTAAGTGAACTTGTTGTAAGGAGCAGTTTCGTGTTTACCAGTTAGACGACTCTCAATGTCATGTCCATAGTTGCTGACATGCTCGTTGATTCGTGTGCCGAGTGCTTTGCATGCGTCATCAATTGCTTTGTAATTTGAGCGCATTGCTTTGGTCGAGAAGTTGGTGTGGCAACCAGCGCCGTTCCAGTCTCCTTTTTGAGGCTTTGCATCAAGCGAGATCACTACGTCGTAATCTTCGGCGATGCGGTGCAATAGCCAACGGGCAACGTGCAACTCGTCGCTAACTGCGAGTGCGCCAACGGGGCCAATTTGAAATTCCCACTGACCAGGCATTACTTCGGCGTTTGTTCCTGAAATATGCAAACCTGCCTCGAGACACATCTCGGTGTGAATCTCTACAATTTCACGACCCATCACGCGACCTGCACCAACGCCGCAATAATACGGACCTTGAGGAGCTGGTTCGCCGGACAATTCTGGAAAACCGAATGGACGACCATTGAGTCGCATCATTGTGTATTCCTGTTCAATGCCGTAGATCATTTTTTGATCGGCATAACGCTTTGCAGTTTCTGCACAAAGAGCACGTGTGTTGGTCGGATGCGGTTTGCCTGTTGACGCAACGAGAACTTCGCACATCACGAGAATATTTTTCCCGCCACGAATTGGATCTTTGCAGCTGAATACGGGATTCAAAATACAGTCTGAAGCTTCACCAGTCGCTTGGCTAGTTGAGGATCCATCGAATCCCCAAATAGGAAGTGCTTTTGTTCCATTCTCAATGATTTTTGTTTTTGATCGCAATGTTGGCGTCGGTGTAACGCCGTCAATCCAGATGTACTCAGCCTGATATGCCATTAAATTTCCTCTCATCGGGAATTCGCCACGCCGGAGAATTCGTAACCCTGACAGTTTTACCGATAGCGGTTTCTCGGCCATTGCCCGTTTGTAAACGGCGTGTGAAGTTTTTGGCTGGGTAGCCTGAAACTGTGGCCGATTTCGCGAAATTACGTGTCGGGCTTGCCCAAATAAATCCGACGGTGGGTGCATTGCGTGACAATGCAAACAAGATTCTGGACTACTACAAACAAGCAGTTGCCGAAGGCTGTGATGTCGTCGCCTTTCCAGAACTTTCAATCACCGGTTATCCGCCCGAAGATCTCGTATTAAAGGACGGCTTCGTCGCCGAAAACCAAGGCATCTTGGCAGAAATCGTTAAGTCGATTGGCGAGACATTTGCCGTAATCGGTTTCGTTGATCGTGCGACCAGCTCTTTAGAAATCTACAACGCCGCAGCAATTTGCCAGAACGGCAAAGTTGTGGGCGTGTATCGCAAACATTTGTTGCCCAACTACAACGTATTTGACGAGCAAAGGTATTTCACGCCCGGCGTGCACAATCCGTTGTTCACAATTAAAGGTGCATGTGTTGGAGTCACAATTTGTGAAGACATTTGGGAAGCCAATGGTCCGGTTTCAACACAAGCATCACTGGGTGCGGTTTTAAATTTGAATATCAACGGGTCACCGTTTCATGCCGGCAAAATTGGTGCGCGTCGCGAAATGTTGAGTTCACGAGCCCGCGACGGCGAGTGTGTGATTGCTTACGTGAATCAAGTTGGCGGACAAGATGAACTTGTCTTTGATGGCGGGTCAATGATCTTGGCAGCCGACGGCACAGTCGTCGCAAGTGCGGCACAATTTGTTGAAGAGCTCTTGGTTTGCGATGTGGTTTTGCCAAAGTCAAAATCAGTGGCTGCCCCGCAACAATCTCGGGGCCAAGTTGCCGAGCCTCTGAGTGAAGATGCGCAAATCTTTGCAGCCCTTGTTCTGGGTACGCGTGACTATGTGCAGAAAAACGGTTTCAAAGATGTCGTGATTGGTTTGTCTGGTGGTATCGACTCGGCTCTAGTTGCCGCAGTTGCCACTCAAGCGCTTGGTTCAGAACATGTGCATGGTGTTGCGATGCCGTCTAGGTATTCGTCCTCTGGTTCGATTTCGGATGCCGAACTTTTGGCGCGCAATCTCGGCATTGACATTCAAACTATTCCGATTGAGCCGGCGTTTGCTGCTTACCTTAAATCTCTTGAGCCGAGTTTTGTCGGACGCTCAGCAGATTTGACAGAAGAAAATCTTCAGAGTCGAGTTCGCGGAACGACACTGATGGCGCTGTCCAACAAGTTCGGCTGGATGGTCTTGACGACTGGAAACAAGAGTGAAATCGCTGTGGGTTACTTCACTATGTATGGAGATTCAGTCGGCGGATACGCGGTGATTAAAGATCTATTCAAGCTTAAGGTTTATGAAATTTGTAACTTCTTCAATCAGCAAAACGGACGCGACATTATTCCGCAGTCGACAATCAGCAAAGCTCCGTCAGCCGAGTTGCGACCCGATCAACGCGATGACCAAAGTTTGCCGCCGTATGACGTCTTGGATCCAATTCTTGAGCTTTATGTTGAGCGAGATAAAACCGCCCACGAAATTATTGAACTTGGATACGACGCCACAGTTGTTAAGCGGATTGCTCGTCTTGTCGACTTAAACGAATATAAGCGTCGTCAAGGTGCGCCAGGGGTACGAATCAGCACAAAAGCATTTGGCAAAGATCGTCGCCTACCAATTACTAATCGGTATTCTGGCTAGTTCGCGAACTAGTCGTGAACTAGGCCGCCGCGCCGGTGATAAAAGTAAATTAGAGCAGTTGCAACCGCGGCGCTGATTGCACCAATTAATGCAGGCAATGCGATGCCACCACTTGACTCGTAGGCCCGAGTCGCGACAAGGCTCATCACGCTGCGACCGAGTGTTCCTGCGCCGATCACGAGACCCAGACCGCTACCCGGTCGCTTCGGCACAAGATGCGTGGCGAGGGGCAACATACTTACAACTGCAAATTCGAAACCCAAGATGTAAATCAATAATGCGGCAAGTCCCAAAATTAAATTTTGCGAGACAAGCCAAAGTGCGATGCCACCTGGAACCATGATTAAACACCCGATAGCGATACTTTTTTCTTTGCCCCAGAGATCTGTCTTGTTTGCACTGGTTATTGATGCGTAAAGTTCGACAACCCCGAAACTGAAGCCAACGGCAGCGATGCCGATTGCACCAAAACCAAATTCATCGTCCAGCCAAGCGCCAAAAGTTATAAAGATGCATTGACTCGCACACATAGTGGCAAACATCGTGGCGACAACAAGCCAGCCACGTCCGCTCAATCGAACACCGTCATCAGCAACCCGCGATGAAACTTCGTGATTTTCTGCTTTGATTCGCGAAGCGATAAATGCCAACGACACAGCGGAGCCAACAGCTCCAACTAAGAAACCTGCGCGCCACGAACTAATCGCGGTAATTGCGCCCATCAGAGAGACGCCAATTAATAAACCAAACGCCCATGAGATTTCGGTGATTCCGATGTATCTCCCGCGTTTTTCATACGGCACGTGATCAGAGATCCACCCGGACATTCCAAGGTCAAAGAAACTCTTTGTGATGCTGATCAAGGTGACACCAAGAGTGAAAACAAAAATATTTGGTGAAATAGCAGAGAGCAACGCGCCAAGCCCGATGCCAAAAAGACCCAGGAGCATCGCAGCGCGACGCGAAAGACGGTCAACGAATCTTCCAATAAACGGTGAGAGCAGACCTGAAAGTTCAGAGATCGTGAGTGCAATGCCGATTTCAGAAAGTGAAATATCAAAACCCTTAGCGATAATTGCCACAAATGGTGGAGTAAATCGATAGCAGGCATTTGTCGTGAAACGAGCGGCGGTGAGCAGTGTGATGTTCTTTTTTACTAACTCTGAAAAAGAATCATCTAGCCAACGTCTGAGCACAGGGCTCAACGCTACATCTATTAGTTAGAGCGATTCGTTTGAATTCAACTCACCGATCACAGCAACAATTCGACCAGCATGCAATTGATTTTGGGCATCGACTTCGAACCAACATCCGCCTAGATTCTCGAGACGATAGTCAGCGACTTTCAACTCGCGACGCAAAGTTCGAATCGCGCCACTATGACTGATTACGAGCGCCTGACCACCCCGACACTTTTTGGCAATGTCAACAAACGCATCAGTCATTCTTTGTACGACTTGGTGGCTCGGCTCAAAACCCTCTGGTTGCTTTCGCGAATCTAAAAAGCCAGGCCAGCCGGCCTCAATCTCGGCATAAGTTAAGCCTTGCCACGGGCCAATATGTGACTCTTTGAGACGTTCATCTATATATATGTCATCAAAACTGTGATGTTGGGCGATTATTTCGGCTGTGCGTAGAGCACGTTGCAAGGTGCTCGTTGCAATCAAGTCGAAGGTGCCAAGTTTTTGCGCTGCCTGCTTGGCTTGCAACATTCCTTCTTGTGTTAATTCAATGTCTGCTTGACCTTGCCATCGACCTTGAGCATTCCATTCGGACTGACCGTGGCGAAGCACCAGCAACTTTGTCACCGCATCTTTGGGGCCAAGTGGTTTAGACACTCAACGCAGGGTAGTGGCTTAGGTACGCTGACTGCATGGCGCGTTTGAGACTTTTTGCCTCGGCCCGACAGGCGGCAGGTACCTCAACTATAGAAATTCCGGGAAGCACAGTTGACGAAGTTCTGCGAACCGCAGCGGCGCGATTTGGCGCAGAATTTATTGCAGTAATGCCAACGTGTCGAGTTTGGCTTAACGGTGAAGAAACGGTTGGAGCCGCGCTAGTGCAAGACGCCGACGAGGTCGCACTTTTGCCACCAGTCTCAGGTGGATCAAAATGACTGATGTGACGAATCCTGACGCAATGACAACCGCCGAATTGCGTAGCGCTCGGGCAGAACTGCAAATGCAAGAGGACGTAATCTCTTTCGTTCGGCGCATGGCTCAAGGTCGTTGCGACTTGGCTCGCGATGAGCAACGTCGTCGCGTGGATGGAACTCCAGCATCTGGAATGAGCGTCATTGACATCGCGAATGTTTTTGGCCAAGAACATGGCGGTGGATCTTCGCGCCCTCCACGAGAGACAAATATTTCGGCAGATCATCCTTTGGTAGTTGAACTAGAAAAACTTTGTGAGACGGTTGGCTTTGGTGAGTTGCGAACGCTTGAAGACGAGGCTCTTGAATCTGCGATTAATCAAATTGAACAATTTGAATTGACGCGTTCTGCGGAGCGCAAGAACTTGTTCTCAAAGATCGATGCGTTAACTACTGAGTTGGTCAAGCGCTATAAAGATGGTGGCGCCAATGTTGACTCGCTTTTATCTGACTAGTTAAAAGCAAAATCGTTCGATAGAGGCAAAACCCGACCAGAACGATAGGTTTTAAGGTCAAATGCAGCGTGTTGCGGTCATATCAATGCACACTTCACCTTTGGCCCAGCCAGGTGTGGGTGACGGCGGTGGCATGAATGTTTATGTCCGTGAGCTTGTCTCGGCAATGGCGCAAAAAAGCATGCAGTGCACAACGTATACGCGTGCGTGGCGAGAAGGTTTGCCAAAAGTCGTTGAGGTTGAACCGAATCACAAAATCGTTCATATCGAAGCAGGCAGTTTTGATCTTTCCAAAGACGAGTTACTTAACGTTGTAGATCTGTTCACGCAGCGCGTTGCAGATCACATTGAAGAATCTGGTGGCGCCGATGTTTTGCACGCAAATTATTGGCTCTCTGGTCTTGTTGGTCATCGCCTCAAGCACCAACTTGGTTTGCCGTTAGTTACTACTTTTCATACTTTGGCTCGCGTCAAATCTCTTGGTGGCGACACCGAGTCGGTCGTCCGTGAGCGCGCCGAACTTGAGATCATCGGTTGCGCAGATGCAATCTGCGTTAGTTGTCCCGAAGAGTTGAGTCAGTTTCGGGCGCTGTACGGTCAGTCGCCAGGCGTCGTCAACGTTGCTTCGCCAGGAGTAGCTACTGCATTTTTCTCACCTGGAGATCGCAAAGGTGCTCGTCGTGCATTGAAGTGGGGCAACAAACCGTTGTTGTTGTTCGTTGGTCGCATTCAACCGCTCAAGGGTGTTGATGTTGCCGTGCAAACTTTGGCAAAATTAGAAAATCAAGATGCAGAATTGATGGTCGTTGGTGGCGCGAGCGGCTCATTTGGTTCAAGCGAATCAAGTCATGTGCGCAAGTTGATCTCAGATCTTGGTCTAACTGGCCGCGTTCACTTTGTTGAACCGCAACCTCACCATTTGTTGTCAACTTTTTATCGTGCCGCCGACGTTGTCTTAGTGCCTTCTCGCAGTGAGAGTTTTGGTTTGGTCGCGCTTGAAGCCGCAGCCTGCGGAATACCAGTCGTAGCAAGCGCCGTGGGCGGACTTTTAAATTTGATCGAGCATGAGCGAACCGGATTCTTGGTTAAGAATCGCAATGCTGAGTCTTTTGCAAAACATGTTGATCAGTTGTTGGCAGATCCATTTCTAAGTTTGACGATCGGCAATAACGCAGCCCAGCGAGCCAAGAACTATTCGTGGTCGTCAACAGCTGACAGCGTTATCGGTGTTTATGAGTCTCTTCGGGTCGGCCAACTAGTCGCTTGCTCGTAATCTGATGAGCGATCTTTTTGACGATGCATCACTCGCCCGAATTGAGCGCCAAATAGACGAATGGCTTGGCCGAGCGAGGGCGAGCCATAAAAATATTTTGGCGATTGATCGTGCCGAAGGGGACGAATTTCGGTGGTACGTGCGAATGTCTGGCGAAGAAAAAGATTTCACCACTATTTGGTTTACTCTCGGTCAACGAACTCTGCGCTATGAAACCTATGTCATGCCGGCACCCGAGCAAAACGAGACCTTGCTCTATGAAACAGTTTTGCGTCGAAACGAAAAGTTAGTTGGCGCACACTTTTCAATTGGTCTTGAAGATGCAATTTATTTGCGGGGCGAAATCGGTCTACGTGCGCTTAATGAGTCTGAACTAGATCGCATCATTGGCACGCTTTACGCAACTGTTGAGTTGGTTTTTTGGCCACTTTTAGAAATTGGTTATGCCAAGGCTGCGGCTATGCGCACACAACGAAATAGCACTCGGACTGCTTAACGTTTTGGGGAAGTCGTGGGGCGGTTCGAGTGCGTCTAACTAGCCTGATTGCCGTGGGCACAAAATGAGTCAGTCAGCTCTTTGCATCATTGGTGGCGGCAACATGGGCTCGGCTCTTGTCAGGGGTCTGCTCGCGGGCGGATTTGACGAAACGCAACTAACAATTGTCGAAAAAGATACGAGTCAGATTGCAGCGTTAAAAAACCAGTTTTCAAAAGTTGTCATCACAACTCAGTTACCCAAGTGTGATTCGGTTGTGTTGGCGATCAAGCCATCAGAAGTATTTGGGGTCTGTCAAACTTTGAATGCATCCGGCGTGAAGCAGATACTTTCTATTGCCGCTGGTGTAAAAATTTCGACGATTGAAAAAGCAATTGGCGGCACCGTTGCGGTTGTTCGGGCAATGCCAAACACTCCCGCGCTAATCGGTCAAGGGGCGTCGGCGATGTCAATAAGTTCAACGTGCAACGCTGAAAACGCCAAGTGGGCAAAGCAAATTTTGTTGAGCGTCGGCACGGTCGTTGAAGTACAAGAAGACTTACTTGATGCCGTCACGGGACTTTCAGGAAGTGGGCCCGCTTATATTTTTCTGTTGGCTGAGGCATTGATAACTGCAGGCACGCAACAAGGTTTGTCGCCTCAAGTTTCAAACGAGTTAGTGCGACAGTTGTTAGTTGGCTCTGCTTTATTGCTTGCAGAAAGTTCTGAAAGTCCGTCTCAGTTGAGAAAAAATGTAACTTCGCCGAATGGCACGACAGCAGCAGGGATTGCCGAACTCGAAGGCAAACACTTCTCGCAGATTATCTCTGATGCAGTCAATGCTGCAACTACTCGCAGCAAAGAATTGGGCAAGTAAATTAGCGAAAATTTTCTCATGAATATTGTTTGACACGGTTGTTTTGTGTCTAAAGTGAGACTTAGAAATGTCGCAAGATCACCGGACGGGGTAACCCCCCAACTGGGAGTCGCGCTCGAAAGAGTTGCGCCGTTTGAGCCGGTGCCGTCGGGGGGTTGGCACCGGCTCTTACGTTTCTCAGTATCGTGAGACACCCATGGTCGCAAAATATTCAACCGTTTCTTTTTTGTCCGACTATGGAACTCAGGATGAATTTGTTGGTGTTGTAAAAAGTGTGATTTATGAAATCGCGCCGCACACTCGTGTCGTTGACCTAACTCATGAGATTGAGCCGTTCGATGTGCGGTCAGGTTCATTGTCTTTGGCCCGCTGCGTTTCATATGTCGCGAGCGGAGTAGTGCTTGCAGTTGTAGATCCGGGTGTTGGTTCGGCGCGTCGGGCCGTGGCGGTTGAAGTCGCCGACGGCAAAGGTGTATTCGTTGGTCCAGATAACGGATTGTTGGCGATGGCGATTGCCTTGGCAGGTGGCGCGGGCAGAGCAGTTTGCTTGACAAACACCGAATATCACTTGGCGAGCCCTGGCGAAACTTTTGCGGGCCGAGATATTTTTGCCCCGGTCGCGGCGCATCTTTGTAACGGGGTGGACTTAAGCGAATTTGGTGAGCTGATTGATCCTGCGTTGTTGTTGCCGGGCGTTGTGCCATTACCGCGCGAAGAAAAAGGCGCATTGCACGGTGAAATTACTTGGGTAGACCGATTTGGAAACTGCCAGCTGAATATTGGGCCAGATGAAGTTGCATCTTTTGGTGAGGTATTGCGAGTTGAAATTGGCTCGCTTGCAAATGCGACAAACGCATCGACTCCGAAAGAAGTGCGGTCATTAAAAGTTTTTCGGTCTTATGATCAAATCGGCAGCGGTCTTGGACTTGTTGTTGACTCTTATGGAATGCTTTCGCTTTGCGTTGACCGGGGATCGGCTTCGAGAGAATTAAGCATTGGTCAGGGAGACCTCGTGATTCTTTCACCGCTCAGTGAGATAGAACAGCCAAACACGATCACCACGTCGGTGAAGATTGCCCCAAAGCGGTAAAGTTCAAATCATGCGACCTGCTACTACTTTGACAGTCGGACTTTTACTCGCAGTGATCTTTATCGCGGGGTTGATTTCAATCGTTGGTCGTTGAGTTTTTGGCTTCAAGCTGAGTTGAGTTAGTTGCAACCAAGAATCCGAGAAACAAGAAACAAAGTCCGACTAAAAGAGTTATAGCGAAAGCTCGGTCTTTGCCGAGACGGCCTGCGAGAGTTCCGCTGGCAGAGAGTACAAGTGTGCCCACTGCGATCAAGACATTGCCGAACGCCAGACGGCGCGGCGAGAGCACCGTGCGCATAGATGCTGACTTTAAATTTGGTGCTTTGAATTTCAGTACACGCCAGGTTGACCAGATGGCGCCAACGATTATTACAAGTGCAGGTACTCCAGAGCCGACTGCAGCCATGATTCTTGGCAGTAATCCAAATAGTTCGCGAGCAGCAGGGAACTCGCCATCAATGATTTCGCGCTTAGTTGGTGCGACCATGATGACTCCGGCGCTGAATGCACTGAGCACAGTCAGTGCAGTTCGAAGATGATCCGCAATTTTTTTATTGACAAGTAAATAAATTGTTCCGAGTGCAAGCCATGCGACGTTGAGTACCGCGCCCGCCAGGAAGAAAATTCGAAAGGCGAACATTGACCATCCAGTTGCTTCGGCCCACCAAAGTGCCGCAGAGCCAATTGTGAATAACGCCATAGCGATTGTCCAAGCCAATTCATGTGGTTGATTTCGACGATGCCATCGGTCAAAGGTGCTCAGCGAGAAAGCCACGGCCACAAGGGTTGCTCCGCCTGCGAGTGCTGAATTCGTCTGGTTGACGGCACTAAAGATTTGTGTTTCAAGCACGCCTGCACGATAACGGGGTCCCAGAAATTCGTTACTCAACTTTGTGAATTTATGCACTTAGCCCTACCCTGATCCCATGACACAACTTCAGCGACGCAGAATCCCCGATGCAGCCGTAACTCGTTTGCCGGTCTACTTGCAAATCTTAAATAATTTGCACGCAACGAATGTTCTGCGTTTTTCAAGTGACGAACTTGCAGTCCTCGCTGGCGTCAACGCCGCCAAAGTTAGAAAAGATTTGTCGTACCTCGGCAGCTATGGAACTCGAGGTGTTGGTTATGAAGTTACGTATTTGATTCACCAGATCAAGCGCGAACTTGGATTATTGCGTGAATGGAACGTTGTAGTCATCGGCGCGGGCAACTTAGGTTGTGCACTTGCAAAGTTTGGTGGGTTTACCCCACGCGGATTTCCGGTGGTGGGCATTGTTGACAATGATCCAAAAAAGATTGGCCAGACAACTGGATCATTAACAATTAGTGATGTGAAGAATCTTGGCAAGATCGTTCGCGATTTGAAAGTGACAATAGGTGCGATCACAACTTCCACCACGGCTGCGCAATCAGCAGTCGACGCTTTAATTGATGCAGGTGTTGCGTCAATTTTGAATTTTGCACCGATTGTTTTGGCGACTCCGAGCAGCGTGTCGGTTCGAAATGTTGATCTCGGGGTTGAGTTGCAGATTTTGAGCTATTACGAACAGATGCGCACTGAGCAAACCGAAGGTTTGAAGCCCCAGCAAAAGACGAATCCGGTTACTGTTTAATTTTTGTTTCAAGGGCCGTCATGGTTGACGCGCCTAACCTAAGAGGGTGCGTCAGTTATTGAGCCCAAGATTGTGGATGGCTCTTGGGGCGCTGCTTTTTGTGGCTCTCTTGCTGAGGTTTGTCACTTGTGATAATTGCTTTGGCGGCGCAGACGGTGGAGCATCAATCTCGGCAAATATTGAAAAAAATATTGAAACTGTGGCTCTTGTTTCAACTTTTTCTCAAAGCGAGGGTTGGCGAATAGAAAATGGTCGAACCGTTAGTGAAGCATCGGTTGCCCTCGATGATGGTCGAATCATTTTCATTGCGGCAGATTCACCTGGGCAAAATAGTTGCACAGATCTCACCGCTCGCTCAGGCTGTGTTTTTTTGGCGAATATGTTTGGTGACTCGGTGATGTGGTTTGCGCTTGCCGATACCAATGGTGACAAGCCAACGCGTGTGCTTGAACTGCCAAGTTTGGTTGACATGCTCGATTCAGGTAGTCGCGGAGTTCTTGCCAATGGCTGGATTGTTCGCCTTGCAAATGGAGTCAAAAAAACTTGTGGTGAAGATACCGGCACTTTGCGCGACTTTATTAATAGCTATGCACCAGATAAGAGCATTTCAAAGTTGAACTTGATCACTGATCAAGTCGACGAAGTTGTTTGTACTGGTTAGTTTTTAAGCGTTGGGGTAGAGCCGAACAATTGCTGCTGCTGCTTTGTATGCGGCTTCGGCCGGACCCACTTCATCTGGTCGCAAAAGATTTGCCATTATTCGTAACACCCACTCCATGAGAGTGCGACTGTGGATTCCGACTCGAGAGAGTTCACGCATTAGGGCTGGTCTACCAATTATTCGGGCGAACAGTCTTGCAACTTTAAAATATTGTCCGTACTCATCTTCGACAAGTTGTTCATAACGTTTCAAAGCCATCGCATCACCCGAAGTCAAGGCATCATGAATTACATCGGCCGCCATGTGTGCGGTTTCATATGCATAGTCGATACCTTCGCCGTTGAATGGGTTCACGCTTCCCGCGGCATCACCAATCACGATGTGAGTTGGTCCAACTTTTGGACCGACTGATCCGCCCATTGGAATTTTTCCACTTGTTGCCTTGCACTCTGGCTTAGTTGGGTCTATCTCCCATCGATCCGCAACCATGTGCGCGTATGAGTCGAGCAGGTTTGAAGTGTTGACGTCTTTGAAGTTCTTGAAAGTTGAAAGCAAGCCGACGCCAATATTTATTGTGCCGTCGCCAACTGGAAAGATCCATCCGTATCCGGGCATTGATTTTCCGTTGCGGTCTTTGACATCTAATGCCGATTCAATCCACGGTTCTTGATGTCTTGGACTCTGCCAATAAGTGCGGATTGCGGTGCCGTAAGGCCATGCTCTTTCGCGCGATGTGCCCATGCTGCGACCAAAGCGCGAATTCGCACCGTCGGCAATTATTACGTAGTCGGCATGCAAAGCCACTGTTGTGTTGTTTGCTTTATTCGTGATCATTGCACCGCGCACACAACCCTTTTCCATGATTGGTGCAACTGCTTCGTGTTCTTCTAGCAATTTGGCGCCAGCGTTCTGAGCATTTCGAGCGACCATCATGTCAAGTTCGCGACGACGCACGACGTAGCCGTAACGCGGGTAAATCGGATGCGTTGGCCATTGCAGCTCGAGTTCTTTGCCGTGAGCCGTGGCGCGAAGACCCTCGTAGCGATGGAATCTTTCAAGCTGCGTACTCAAACCCATGTCACCAAGTTCTTTTACAGCCCGAGGCGTTAGTCCATCGCCGCATGTTTTTTCGCGGGGAAATTTTTTGCGTTCAACGATTGTTACATCGTGACCATGTTTTGCCAACCAGAAGCCAGCGGCCGAACCTGCTGGGCCTCCACCGATGACGAGAACTTCTGTGCGAAGTACTTTTGTTACTTCGCTTGTTAGATCGAGGGGTTTGATCTCAGTTTCGATTTATTTTCCAGTGGGGCGGGGGTCGGTGCCAACGCGCGCAGGAGGCATCGGCAACGCAGCAAATGATTCTGCGAGATTGTCGTAGTTCACTGAGCCTGCTTCGAGACCCAAAAATATTTCTGACTCGGGCGAACACCACATTTCGTATTCGGCTTTCCACTCTTCGCTGTCTTTGTCAGCGCCGCCGATGGCGTAACGCTCGTGGCAAACAACTCCGAGAATTTCAGCATCAGTCAAACCGCCACCGTATTTTGCGCCTTGTTGAGGCATTGGGTTGCCGTTGTATGAAAGTGTTTCGTGCGCGCCACCTTCACGATCAGGATTGCCATATATTTTGATCTCGGCCGCTATGTATGCCTGCGAGCCGGTGTAAACGAAGTTCAACATGTCTTCAATCTTTGGGAAAGTTTTAAGAACTTCACCTTGGTGAAGTTCTCTTCCCGCTCCGCCGGCTCCATTTGCTCCGTGGCAGCCTGCGCATGATCCGTAAACGCCAGCACCAACTGCCATCGGACCCTCGACGGTTTTTTCTTGTGGCTTAATTGAGAGCGCGTAAAGAAAAGCCCAAAGCGGCAACAAACTTAAAGTTGCCATCGCCCAAAACGGAATTTTTTTTCGAGTCTTTGCGGCGACTACATAACTTGGATCTGGCGGGGGCGGTGGTGGAGCGCTTGCAACCGGGGCCGCTGGGGCAGGTTTCGTTTCAGAAGTTTTGGCCGGAAGATTTGACGCTGATTCGCCAGTCTCTGCCGAGGGTGCTTTGCCCGCGAGCGCATCGCGCGCTGCTTGCGCACGCTTAAGTAGATGCTCGGGTATTCCTGCCACAACTCTCCTTGAATTTTTGAAAAACTTCTCGTACATAGGTTAGACGGATTGCGCCTGAGAATAAGAAGTTCACGATCGCACAACCAATGTCAAGGGCAACTCATGCCGATTAAATCTCAATCGGTGATGAGCATTCGTGAAACTCTGTGACCAAGAAGATAGTTGTTGGAGCGTTACAAATACTGACCTGATTGCCTATCCGACTAGGCTAAAAACAGATTTTTACGAGGAAAGGCAAGCCCTCAAACAATGCTCGCAATTGACATTCTCAGATGGCCAGGCGTGAATCAGGCATTCCTGTTTTCGTTTGTATTCACGACTCTGCTGAGTGTCATCGTCGTTCCAATCGGCAAGCGCCGCAAGTTTGATCGAAAGGCAACGTGGGGTGAAGCAATGCTCGGTGCGGCATATGTCTTTGCAGTTTTGTTTTTGGCATTCGGTGTTGTGCCTCACCAGTTCATTGACCACGCTGATAAAGACTTGGGTTGGCGCAAGGACAAACTTGTCTATGGCCCGTTTGACATTTTGAAGTCAGACACGGTTGGCGGAAACTTCCCGATTACTTTGAGCTATGAAGCAATTCGCGACATCGTGGTTGTTGTTATTCACGCGTACTACATCGGTTTGATGATTTATTTGTTTAGCTGGTGGCAAAAGCGTGGCGTGGCTGTGGCTAAAGAAGTTGTCTCGTCTAGTTATGGTCGTCCGTTGACGAAGAAGAGTTAAGCGATGGCAAAAACTGACGCAAACCCACCGATGATGCCGTACACCGACGATTACCAACTCGTCGAAGTGGATGCCGAATATTTGAACAAAGCTGTTAAACCAAAACAGTTCATTCACATCGATCAGTCCGAGTGCATCATGTGTGAGGGTTGCGTTGACATTTGTCCATGGAAGTGCATCTTTATGGTCAACCCAGATGCGATCACCGAATCGAGTGGCACCGAGTTGCCGGGCGAAGACCCTTCAGACAAAGTTGTTTTTATTATTGACGACGATGTTTGCACACGTTGTGCATTGTGTGTTGATCGTTGTCCAACAGGTGTGATTATCCTCGGCAAAGTTGGAGTTGCACCAGCGACTGGTGAAACCCACATGCGGACGAACAATCACGGCTATTCATACGGCATGAGATTTTAGGAACGGAGAAAATCGAATGGTACAAATGATTGAACAGAAGTCGCGGCCAACAATTAAACAACGCGCGACCAAACTCAATGAGTCAATGCAGTCGAGCCAAGCCTGGAACTCAATTTTCCGACCGGGTTCAATCTTCCGCAAGGGTTATTCAGACTCCCCAAGAAACCGCTCGTATGTTGTGATGAACTCTGTTCTTTATCACCTTCATCCAGTAAAAGTGAAGCGTCACGCGGTGAAGGTCAGCTACACGCTTTGCCTCGGTGGTTTGAGTTTCTTCTTGTTTATCTTGTTGACGATCACGGGCATTTTCTTGATGTTCTTTTACCGTCCGACGGCAGCTAATGCTTGGCAAGATATTCAATCTCTGCACACCTCGGTGACGTTTGGTCTAATGGTGCGAAACATGCATCGTTGGGCAGCGCACTTGATGGTGCTTGCAGTGTTCTTGCATATGGCTCGTGTTTTTTACCATGGCGCTTACAAAGCACCTCGCGAGTTCAACTGGGTAATCGGTGTAATTTTGTTGACTCTGACCCTTTTGCTTTCGTTTACCGGCTATCTGTTGCCTTGGGATCAACTCGCACTTTGGGCGGTGGCCGTAGGTACAAACATGATGGGTTACTCGCCAGTCATCGGCTCTCAAGTTCGATTCGTGCTTTTGGGCGGTGTCGAAATTGGACCCGAAACTTTGTTGCGCTGGTATGTGTTGCACGTTTTACTCTTTCCATTCGTGACAGTCATCTTTCTCGCGATCCACTTCTGGCGCGTGCGTAAAGACGGCGGAATTTCAGGACCTCTCTGATGGCCGGCATTCCTGAGCATCTTCTAAAGCGCGCCGCAGAAGCGCGAGAAAAAGCCGCGGCATCAGCCGCTGGCGCGACAGCAGCACCAGCAGG
>JAEMTQ010000003.1:34649-46892 GCA_016462185.1 Ilumatobacteraceae bacterium | reverse complement strand
TCATCTGACCAACGCAGGTTGACTTCTCGGCCAATTAGGTTGTTGTATTGCGATAAATCAGCATAAATTTTGAGAAAAGCTTTGGCCGCATCCTCGTCCATTTTTCCTGCTGAGTGGGCGATGCATACGTATTCATAAACATGTTCAACTTTTTTCTTTTCAACACGCTCAAGTGATCCGATTAAAGATGTAATTACGGATTTACCGCCACCCCAAAACCCGTCGACCACAATTATGTCGTTGGTAAATGAATTGAAGTGTTTTAAATCAAGATTCATAATCGGGCTGTCTCAGTTATTAGTTGTTTTCCAGATTTGTTTAGTAGCTGAGTTCTAGTAGCAATCCCATTTGAAGCACAGAAGTCTCGAATTTGCGCAAAAGTAAAACGGTTGTAATGAAGCGAATCAGCGATAGCGACGCCAGTTGGTTCGCTTGAAGCTAAAAGTTCTTTGAGGTGTTCAAGTTGTCCAAAGCCTCCACTGGCAATGACTGGAATGTCAACGTTTCTTGTAATCTCAGCCATCAACTGACAATCGAATCCTTTTTTGGTTCCCTCTTGGTCAACCGAGGTGACAAATATTTCTCCAGCTCCGAGGCTCGCGCCATTAGTTGCCCATTCGACGGCGTCAAGACCGGTTCGCTCGCGGCCATTGTCGGTGTAGGCCTCCCACTTTCCTTCGGTGGTTCGTTTGGCCTCAATTGACAAAACAATTGTTGAAGCTCCCCAAACGTCTGAGAGTTCGCGAATCAAATTTGGATCTTTCACTGCAGCTGTATTGATGGCAACTTTGTCTGCTCCGGCTCGCAATAGTGTTCGGGCGTCCTCAACAGATCGAATCCCGCCACCAACAGTGATAGGTACAAAAACGTGTTCAGTCGCGCGAGATACAACATCAATTAGGTTGTTTCGACCGTAAAGACTGGCGACCGTGTCCATATATATGATCTCATCCGCACCGTCGGCGTAATACTGAGCTGCATGAAGTTGCGGGTCACCGACAACTCGAAGTCCTTCGAGGTGAATTCCCTTGATTAGATTCGCGCCTTTTATGTCTAGGCGAGCGATCAGCCGCAGGGCCGACTTAGATGATGGCGAAACTATTTGACTTGGTAACGAAGAGACCACTGACCATCATTGTACGACCAGAGGTGAGGTGAGCGGAACGAGTCTGCCAAATTGTTGAAGTAAGCCAAATCCATCGTTGGTTGTGCAAACATTTTCGAAGCTTTTGGAAACTCTTTTTCAGGGATGCTGAGATAGGCAAAAATTTCGTCGGCGAATCGGTTGGGGAATTCGCCATCAAAACGTTGTACAAGAGCAACTCCTTCTTCACGATTTATGTCGCCCGAGCGAACTTCTTGCGCGGCGTCATACGTGGCTCGACCGATGCCGTACTTTATAAATGTCGTGTAGTAATGAAAGTCGTCAATTCGGTCGTCAATCGAGTTGTATTTACTGTAAGTGCCAGGGGTGCGTTCTGGAGAGGCTTCAAAGCCCCCGTGTTCAACCGCGTAGTAGTAGCAACTTTGTGGATGCCATTTGACGTAGTAACCCAAGTAGTGAACTTCAATGCCAAGTTTTTGCAAACCTTCGGGGTTTGCCGGCAGATACGGATCAAGATCAACTTCTTCTAATCCAAAGTCAGTTGTTAGATCTTTGATAGACGTGCCACCTAAATGAATCGACGACTTTTCTGGCGCAGAAAAATATTTCCACTGGCGGATTGCTGAGTCAGCATCACCAATGGGGTTTCCGTATTCGGCTTCATTTTCACCGTAGAACACAAGTGGAATTTGATGCAACACCGCCATCTTTGGTGCGAGAGATTTTTGTCCAAGAATAAATGCTTGAAAAGGATGGAACAGATTTTCAACTGCCAATCGAGTTAGCAGACGATGCACACGACCGTTTGGTGTGCACAGATAATTATCAAAACCAGCATGGATCCATCGCTGAAAGTTCCGCCAACCCCACTCGGTGTAAACGTGGGGGGCCCACGTCACCGTGAGTGGGTGCATCCCATATTTGTATTTCAACATGTGGGCCGCAACGAAACTATCTTTGCCGCCTGATCCAGGAACCAGACAGTCGTACGAGCCATCTGTGCTTCGATGTTTGTCGCAAAGTGCGCGCAGTTCAGCATCTCTGGCTTCCCAATCGATTTGCTGTTTTGTTTCAGTTACGCGACACGCATCACATATTTGAGCTTCGTCTAAATGAATTGCCTGTTTGACAGAATTTGAAGTGTGCTGAAATTCAATTGCTGAAATCGGTTTTTGGTTTGATGTAACACATCGTTGACAGAAAGTGACTTTTTTAGGAAGTCCATATTTTGCTGTTAGATCTGCGTTGCTAAAACTGGCGTGATCAATCGCGCGTTGTGTTGGAAAAACTGGCATCATTGAATTCTAGTATTCAATGAACACCGGCAGGTCAAAATTGGTGTTGATCAGTTCGGCTCTTGCAAGCGCAAGACCATTGCCCATGAAATTTAATAGATTCGCCGTTGCGACTGCGTCGACTCGGTGATCGCTTAGCCCCTCGGCAAGATGTTTTGAATTACCAACACCTCCCGCCAAAATGACGGGTACTTCAATTGATTTGGGAAGACAGTCAAGAAGTTTAAAGTCGTAGCCATTTCCGGTGCCGTCACGATCCACAGAATTCAAATAAATTTCGCCAACGGGAAGACTTGAAATCTCCGCCAAAAATTGGGGTAGCTCTAAATCAATAGTTTCAGATCCGTTGTTGGTAACTAATTGATAAGTATTGTCCGAATATTTGCAGTCCAAAGAAGCGACGATGCATTGGCGACCAAATTCGGTTGCAAGTTTTGAGATTAAGTCAGGGTTCGTGTGCAGCGCAGTGTTTACAACAACTTTGTCTGCCCCTGAGCGTAAGAGATCGTGGGCTTCTTTCACCGAATTGACTCCACCTCCGGCAGCGATTGGGGCAAAGCAATCAAAAGTCAAAGCTTTCAGCGTCTCGCAAAAAGCTTGACGATCTCGTGGGGTACGACTGACGTCTAGGACGATCAGCTCATCAATTGAATAGCCGACTTCAGAAAATCCATAGTTAGTTTCCAGCCACTTTAAGTCGCCAATTTTCTGCAACCTAAAGTTGCGCGACAACATAAACGATCCATTGTCGTAAAGCAAAGTAAAGATCAGTCGCTTTTTGGCCAATTAAAATCGCTCCAGGAAATTTCGCATCAATTGCAGACCAGACTTCTGGCTTTTTTCTGGATGAAACTGGGTTCCGCAGATTCGACCTGACTCAATTGCGGCAACAAAATCTGTTCCGTGTGTAGCAGTAGCAACATGACTCTTAGTTACGTCGTAGTTTGCTATTTCCATGAAGTATGAGTGCACAAAATAAAAACATGAGTTATCTGGAATGTTTGCAAAAAGCGACGAATTTTTTGGACTCTTCACCTCACTGAAACCAATATGAGGAATCTTGATTTTGATGTCATTATTGCTTGAAAATCTGGTCACTAGGTTTGGCACTAATCCCAGTCCAGGAGTTACACCGTCCTCGGTGCTGGATGCACCGAGAAGTTGCATTCCAAGACAAATTCCGAGCAATTTCGTTTTTGAATTAGTCAAAGCCTCGGCGATTGCTTGGTCATATTTGTTGGTCTTAATTGTTTCCATTGCTCTACGAAACGAACCCACACCGGGAAGTACTAGACAATTTGAATTTGCAATTTCAATAGGGTCATGTGAGACAACTGGGTCGGCACCAAGAAACTTTATTGCGCTAGCAACTGACCATAAGTTGCCCATTCCGTAGTCAATGATCGTGACTTTGTTTTCCACTATTTAATTGTAAAGGTCGGTTTCCAGCGCCCATTTTCTTTTTTGAAAAGGTCAGGGTTGACCCACTTATCAATCACTGAATCGAACTCAGTGCGAGACATTTGGTAGTAATCGAGGTATAGCTCAACAAAGTTTT
Organism: Ilumatobacteraceae bacterium; assembly: GCA_016462185.1. Lineage (GTDB taxonomy): Bacteria > Actinomycetota > Acidimicrobiia > Acidimicrobiales > Ilumatobacteraceae > BACL27. The sequence goes on along the minus strand of JAEMTQ010000003.1, from coordinate 42,934 downwards.
CAGGATATGACCCGTCGTAAAGTCGAACAAGATTAATTGCCTGCTCGCGGCTCATTGCTCCGCGGCGAATTTCAATTCCGGCATCTTGTGTTGCGCGACCAAAGCCGAACTTTAAATACATCATGTAGGCGTGTAGCGAATAGAGCGCTTGGTCGTTTTGGGCAAAATTTGTAAATGTCCCCGAGTTGGTGTCGGCAGATTCAATTAGCCCACAATTTTCTTTAGCAACAAGATAATTTCGATATGGGTCCCAATTTTCAAAGTAGGACCAGTGAGTTATTTTGAGCTGGTTATTTCCAATTTCATTTTTTGTCGGAAATCGAAAAAATGTCAGGGCGTCATCGCCGAGACCCGACTCTTTGAAGACGAGATCTTGACCGCCTTCAAAATAGACGTCACGAATAAATCCAATATCGTAAAATGGCACATCTTTAAGTGCGGTTGAGCCGCCGTATTCGGTTTCTCCTTCCTCGGCATAAAAAATTATTGAAATACCTAACTTTGCCGCCATTTTGAGTGGCGCAGTCTTAATAGCCATGAGCCAGCCAAAGTATGGAAAACCTTTATGAATAAAGCCAAATTTATTTAGTGCTTGCAGCACATCTCCGGCAGGATTGATTTGAATATGGTCATAACCACTTGCAATGAAATTTTTAAGGTTTTGATTACCTAGTTCTAAAGTCAGTGCTGGTGTCACCGTGATCGCAAGTGGGTGCATACCGTATACATGCTTTAGTTGGTACGCGACGTAAGAGCCATCTTTGCCTCCGCTTACTGGCACAACGCAGTCGAATGCTCCGTCAGTTGAGCGAAACTCGTCCAAAATTTTTGACAGTTCACTTTTGCGCTTTGACCAGTCAAGTGTTTTCTTTTCTTCGGCCCATTGGCAGGCGTTACAACGACCTTGTGAGTCAAAAGTGATGCGCGGGCGTGTTGACATATTTAGACAACTTGAGCACCAAAACAAATTATTCACGATTGCTATAACTTAGCAATTCACCAGGCTGAAAGACCGCCGTCAACGATGAGGTTTTGTCCTGTCACATAACTTGAAGCATCTGATGCAAGGTAAATTAACGCGCCAACAAGTTCGGTTGCTTCACCCATGCGACCTAGTGGCACACGGTTGGAATATTTTTTATTGAATTCGCTGTTTTGGCCCGACGCAATTCCGCCGGGAGTTAGTGAGTTAACCCGAATCTTGCTAGACGCCCAATATGTTGCGAGGTAATTGGTCAAACCATTTACTGCTGATTTTGAAGCGCTATAAACAGCCGGTGTGTTAATCGGTCGACCGTTGTATTCGGAGCCTTCGTAGATGCGTTGGTCAGGGGCAACAACGCCATAAATTGACGAAGTTTGAATTATCGAGCCACCGCCTTGTTTTTTCATCTGTTTGCCTACGGCTTGCGCGACCAGAAAAAGACCGTCAATATTCACCGACATAACTTCACGCCAAGTTTTCAGCGAATAGTCTTCAAAAGATTCAAAGAATGCATCGAGGCTTGATCCTTTTGAAGCCGCATTATTCACTAAGACATCAATTCGACCAAGTTGTTTTACAACATTTGCAACCATTTGGGTGACAGATTCAGGTGAAGTTATGTCTGACCCGACTGCGATAACTCTTTGCGCATCTGATTTGTTGATTCTCTTTGCCACGGTCTCAGCAGATGCAAGATCTAGATCAACTATTGCAACATGGGCGCCAACGTCGACAAGAGCTTGACAAAATACTTGCCCAAGTAATCCGGCACCACCAGTAACGACGACAACTTTGTTTGCGAGGCTAAACAGTTCACTACTTTTTTTAGTATTCACTGTTTTAGACCTTTCGTCATCATCCATTCAACCATCTCAAAGTCAGCTTGTGAATCAATATCAAGCGAGCGCTCTCTTGGCATCACGAAGAGTCTGGTGTTACCCGTAAACAGATTTTCATTTGTAAAGAGTGCCTGTCGGCGCCACACATAAATTGAAGCGTTCATATCAAAGCACTGAGGTGAGTCTTGACGACGTGCGACGACAGTCGCAGGCGGCTTTGAAAGACTGACAATGCCATTTGCATCTGCTTCGACCAGATTGAAATATGGCGATCGGTGAGCGGGCGTACCAGTGATCACATTGTCGGCCTGAGTTGATTTAAGAAGTTCCAGTGCGCCAATAATGTCACTTGGTTCTCTTAGTGGAGCAGTCGCATCTAGATCAACGATCACTTCAAATTGCCCGAATTTCTTTTCAGCATTTTCCACACAGTGTTTGATCGCCGGAAGCTTTGGAGCAGTATCTGTAGCCAACTCTGCAGGTCTATCAACACAAAACGTTGCGCCGTTGGCAAGCGCTACTTCACGGATATCTTTGCTGTCGCTACTTACGACTATCTGATCGAATAATTTTGAGGCAATTGCTTGTTCAATTGAATAAACAATAAGTGGCTTGTTGTTTATCAACCTTAGATTTTTATTTGCAACACCTTTAGAGCCGGCTCGTGCGCAAATAGTGCATAAAGCTTTCATTTAGTAATCCACTTTGACTTTTTGGCTGACTTCTCAACAGCTTCAATTGTCGCGACTACTTTCAAGGCGTCGGCCAAAGAACAGATAGACAGATCTTGATTGTGGATCACTGCATTGTGTTGAGAAACATATGTGCTATCTGGCTGCACGTCGAAACTCATTTGACTGTTATTAAACGTTGCCGAATTGCTGACAAGATCAATTTGGATTGTTCCGTTGTTGCCATTAACAGTAATCATTCGCTGTCTGAGTCGATCTGAGTAGTTCATTTGCACTGAAACTGCAGAGCATTGATCAGTTTGCATCAAAATTGAAAACGTGTCATCGGTTTCAATTTCAAGGTCACTAAATTTGCCACCAATTGCTGCCAATTTATTCCAGTCTCCAAAAATATATTGAACCAGATCTAATTCATGGCTTAAGTCGCGCAAAACACCGCCGCCTGAGTCGGTTTTTGCTGAACTTGAATTTCGATAGTCGCTGTCTGGTCTCCAAGTTGGCAAATATTGCCCAACATAAAGGTTGGCTGAAGATATTGCCCCGAGTTGAGGGAGAGTCTCTTGCAGCCAGATTATCGCTGGATGAAATCTCAAGTTGTAGCCAACAGCCAAGAGCTTAAAGCGATTCGGTTTGAGTTTTTCTGACCGATCAAAGATTGGTTTTTCAACTAGCACAGAACCCACAAAGTTTTTTTCAATCAAAACACTGAGATCTGCAAAGTGTTGCGACGTTTGGCTTGCTAGGACTACGTATTCAAAATTTTCTTGAGTGAGCGCATCTGAGAGTGATTTATATTTTGCTGACTTTGAACTTTTGGAAATGACAACAACTTCATGTCCGAGTTCTTGAAGTAATCGTTGGTGTCTTTGTCCGATTGATCCCGCGCCAACTACAGCAACTTTCACTGAAGTTCCTGTGGCCATTCTCGCTGAGCACGTTCGAGTTCGTCTAGGCGACCAATATCAACCCAGTATTCATGAAGCGGAAATGCGGCAGTGCGGTGTCCGTTTGCAGAGAGTTTCGCAAAATGAGTTGGCATATCGTAAAAGGTGTCATTTGGGATATTTTCTAGACCCTTTTGACTGATTACGTAAATGCCTGCATTAACCAAGTGGCGTTGAATTGGTTTTTCTTCAACGCCAATAATTTGGGTTCCATCCACTTCAACTACGCCGTATGGAACTTGATAGTGGTCTTCACGCACAACCATTGTCGCTACTGCACTTTCGCGCTCATGAAAGTCAAGAAGTGCTTCAACAGAGATTCGAGTCAAAAGATCGCCGTTCATCACGATGATTGGCGCATGGATGTTTTGCGGAAGAAGTGAAAGACCTCCGGCGGTCCCGAGCCGCGATTTTTCATGAAGGTAGTTGATTGTCGCACCCAACTGTGAGCCGTCACCGAAATAATTTGTTATCACTTCTGCTTTGTAATTCAGCGAGACAAAAAAATTAACAAAGCCTTGATCCACAAAAGATTGAATTATCGTTTCTAATATTGGTTTTCCACCTACCTTGAGCATCGGCTTTGGCGTGTCTTGGGTGAGCGGGTGAAGTCGCGTGCCAAGTCCGCCCGCCATAATCACCACGGCGTTTGGTTTCTGGTGTGCGCCAATCATGTCGTCAACTGTGAGTACATCGACTACTCGGCCAAGATCGTCTAGCAATGGCATCTGGTGGATTCGCTTTTCACGCATTAATTTCAAAATCGCAGCACGGGGTGTTTTTGCGGCGCTGGTTGTTGGCTCTCGGCGCATCGCTTCTTCGGCCGTGATATCTAAATCTTTTCCAGCAAGAATTGCTTTACGAATATCACCGTCGGTAACTGTTCCCAAAAGTTTGTTGTTCGCATCTACGACAAGGGCAATTTGCAAGTTGCCGTTAGTGATGGCTTCGATGGTTTGACGCAGTGAGGTCGAACTCGAAACGAGAGCATCTCGCCAATTAGACATTGCTTCTATTCTAATTGTGCTGCAGGGTTCCCCACGACGGTGGTTGCTGGTTTTACATTGTGGCGCACAACAGCCCCAGCACCAATTACACAGTTATCGCCAATTTCGATGCCTTGAATAATGACTGCTCCGGCTCCGACAAATGCTCCGTGACCGATCTTTACCGAGCCAGAAATAATTGCACCAGGCGAAATCACAGCATGGTCGGCGATGACGACGTCATGATCAATTGATGCCCGAGTGTTAATCACAACATTTTCGCCAACGCTGACGCGATTTTGTAAGACCGCTCCGGCCATTATTTGTGCGCTATCAGCAATTTTGCATTCTGCGCCAATCGACGCCGCCTTATGAATCACGCCACGAAATTTGAAACCAGACTTTGACCAATGCTCGAAAGTTTCCATGCGCTTTCTACTGCTGCCCGTTGACCCAAAGCCGTTAACTAGTTGCGTCACTTTTGGATCAAAAGTTTTAATGACGTCATCACCGCCGACAACTTTGACGCCGAAAATTTCTGTGCCAATGGCGATGTTCGCGTCAACCACTCCGTGAATAGTTTGTTGGCTTGACAACAAAGCATCAAGCACAACTCGGCCGTGCCCTCCGCATGCAACTAAATATATTTTGGTGTTGCTCATTACTGGATGACTTCGTTTTCAGCGATGTCTGATGTTGCTTTAGTTCCGAGTAGCGACCAATACTCAAATGGTGATCGACCCGTACCCGGCCGTTTTATTGAGACATTTTCTGAAGTAAATACGTCACCAGTTTTAATTGCTTTTAAAGCGACCAAACTTCGTCGAGCAATCTTTTTGTTTTTAAGTTCAACTTCAGTTGGTCGTTTTATGCCATCACCGAACGCGTTTTCAAGATCCCTTACTTGGTCAACAAGATTTTTAAATTCGCTTGGTTCAAGTGACGCTTTATGGTCGGGGCCTGGCAAGTCGCGGTCAATTGTCAAATGTTTTTCAATTACTGTTGCACCCATTGCTACGGCCGCAACTGCAAGATGAATACCAACAGAGTGATCCGAAAAGCCAACCTGACAGTCAAATTTTTCGCGAAGTGTCAACATTGCTTGCAGATTTACATCGCTCGGAACTGTGGGGTAGTCAGTTGTGCAATGCAGCAAAGTAACTTTCGAAGTAACAGCCTTTCTACCCTCAGAACTAGCGAGTGCTGACTTAAAAGAACTCACAGATGGATTCTTGCTATCAGTCATTACGAACGCGATTACACCCAGCGCATCAGCCACCTCATCTATGGTGCTCATGCCAGTGGAGAGGATTATGTTTTTAGCCAACCGCGCCACTTCAAACAAAAATGGAGCGTTTGTAAGTTCTCCAGATCCAACTTTGATTGTCTCGAGACCAAGATCAGCAGTCAGAAAGTTCAAACTCGCAGTATCAAACGGGGTGGATAAAAATTGAATACCACTGCGTTGGCAGTATTGATGCAATTCACGTTGCTGACTATGAGATAGCTCTAACTTCTTCAGCATTTCGAGTTGTGATTCTTTGGAACCAGTGTTGGTGATCTGATACTCGGCTTTGCTTGCACCAGCTGTAACAATCGACGAAGCCACAAAAGATTGAAACTTGACAGCATCTGCGCCAGCCATGACTGCGGCGTCAATTAATTTCTTTGCCAATTCAATTGAGCCGTTATGGTTTACGCCAGCTTCAGCAATCAGAAAAGTTTTGTGATGTTGCATCATGTTTGTCACGAGATATCGAAGAAAGTTTTTTGCTGATTAGTCTCAGCAGTTTTCAGAGTATCGGCAATACGTTGCGCAGTGTTGTCAGCGCGATATTGCATTCTTTGTTTGGCGCAACGTTCTTGCCACGTTGACGAAAGCGCGGTCTCAATTGCTGTTTTGATTTGATCACGGTTTGTTGCGACGTCAATGATTGAATCTGCTCGAAGACGACCATCTTGTCGACTGCCGATGTTGACTGTCGGAACACCAAATGCCGGAGCTTCAATAATTCCACTTGAAGAGTTGCCGATGACCGCAGCACAAATTTTCATCAGACTCAAATAATTTTTCTGGCCAAGTGATTTGTGCGCCGAGCGTTTTTTAGGGTCCTCGGCCACAAAGTTGTTAACCATCTCAGTAATTGCATGATTGCCTGGATCTGCGTTTGCTCCTGTGAAAATGATCGTGCAGAACGAAAAAGACTTAAGCGCTGCGAGAAGCTCTGCTATTTCAGAAGTTGTCGAATCGGTCGAATTAGTAGTCGGATGATGAGTTATGAGCAGAATTGGATTCGTCAAATCAAGATTTAGTGTGGCACTTAACTCTTGTTGTGTTAAAAGTTGCTCACTTAGAGCAATTTCAACCCCGAGAGAGCCAACATTGAAGACGGTGTTTGGTTGTTCCCCAAGTTGAATTACGCGTCGTGCGTAATCATCGGCTGCAACAAAGTGCAAATTTGAAATCTTTGTGATTGCGTGACGGATACTGTCGTCAAAAGCGCCAGTCGTTACTTCGCCGCCGTGAATATGAGCAACAGGGATACCCAAAATGAGAGCGGCTTGAGCAGTCGCCAAAATTTCGTAGCGGTCACCAAGAACAACAATCAGATCTGGCGCGAGCCGCGAAAAAGTCTCAGCCATCTGAGCGGTCGTATTTGCCATAGCGACAGCTACAGCAACTCGAGAGTCGTTTGAGAGATCTACCGTCAGCTTGGCATCCGGAGTAAAGCCGTCACCCTCAATCTCACTGACGGTCTCGCCATGGCGCTGTGACAAATGTGATCCCGTAACAACTAATTGAAAAACAACGTCAGAGTCTGTTTTCAACAGATTCATAACTGGCCGTAGCAAGCCATATTCGGCGCGAGTGCCGGTTACAAAACAAATTTTTCTGCGCACTAAATATCGCCTAAACAGTGTCGCGCACTGCTTGGAATGTTGATCAATGATTGCCAAAGTCTTTGTGCCACTGGCAAGTCTGCGCGCGGAGCGTCAACATACATCGGCAAAGTGTGTAGCAAGTTCCATGCTGGTCGACATAAATATCCATCTGCGCGTGCGGCGCTGAGCAATTCGTCTCGAGTTTGCAAATCTGGGGCGTTCAGTCGAATTGTGTTAAGCCAATAATTTGAAGTTGTGCCGTTTGGTTCGGCGACGAAACTTAGTGTGTCACATTCTGAAAAAGCCTGTGAATATTTTGTCGCGAGCTTGCGTTTTGCTTTTAGAAATGAGTCAAGTCGATCAAGTTGTGCACAACCGAGTGCAGCGTTGATATTTGGCATGCGATAGTTAAACGCGACTGCATCGTGGATGTACTCCCAATCGTGCGCAAGTTTCGCCGTTGTAGCTAGATGTCGAATCTTTTTGGCGAGCTCTGCGTCATTCGTCAGAATTGCGCCACCACCACCCGTGGTTATCGTCTTGTTGCCGTTAAAACTAATCACACCGCACTTGCCAAAAGTTCCAGTATGTGTATTGCCAACAAAACTGCCGAGTGATTCAGCGGCATCTTCGACGATTGTCAACTTGAATTCACTAGCAACTTCAACCAACTTTGCGATTTGCATTGGATGACCAAAAGTGTGCATCGGCACTAGCGCACTGATTCGTCGCCCGGTCTTCGTATTAAAGAGCTGATTGTCTTTGATTGAAGCAGTTGCACTTAAGTGCGCTCGCAATGCGATGGGGTCGAGACCCAATGCGTCGCCGTCACTGTCGACGAAATGGGGAATCGCCCCACAATGAGAAACCGAGTTTGCAGTTGCAACAAAACTCAACGTAGGAACGATGACTTCATCACCGGGTTTTACACCTACTGCGTGTAGCGCCAAGTGCAA
>JAEMTQ010000003.1:31293-34549 GCA_016462185.1 Ilumatobacteraceae bacterium | reverse complement strand
GGAGTCGCCATCTAGTTAGAGGTTGTACCGATCTGCTTTGTAGCGCGCGAGATTTGTCGGATTCGAAAACCAGTCAATTGTCTGTTTTAGCCCGGCCTTAAATCCTTCGAGTCCTTTTAATTGTGGTTGCCAACCCAAAACTTCTTTGGCTTTTTGAATTGAGGCATGCAGTCTTTCAACTTCTGAGCTTTCAGGTCGAACACGCTGTTCATCATTGGCAAGTTTGAGCTCGACATTCATCAATTTGGCAATTGTCTCGGCAGTTTCTTGAATTGAAATTTCAAAACCACTACCCAGATTGACGGTTTGGCCGACGATCGCGTCGCTCATTGCTGCGGCAAGAAAACCGTTGGCAGTGTCTTGCACAAATGAAAAGTCGCGCGTTGGTGAAAGCGAACCGAGTTTTACCTCACGCCCAGTAGCGAGTTGACTAATGATTGTTGGGATTACAGCCCGAGCGGATTGGCGTGGTCCGTATGTATTAAAAGGTCGCAAAACTCCAACTGGTGTTTTAAACGACGCATGAAAACTCAAAGCGAGTTGATCCGCGCCAACTTTTGATGCGGCATACGGCGATTGAGGGTGAAGCGGATGCTTCTCGTCAATTGGTATGTATTGGGCAGTTCCATAAACTTCGCTAGTGGAAGTTTGAATCACACGCGAAACTTCGTGTCGACGCGCCGCCTGCAAAATGTTGAGCGTGCCCTTGATATTCGTATCTATATACGTGTCGGGAGAGTGATACGAATAAGGAATTGCAATCAGTGCCGCGAGATTCAAAATCACTTCTTGGCCAGACACAGCGTTATCGACCCCGTGCGGATCACGAATGTCTCCAGCGAAGACGTCGATGCTCTCGCGAACAGATTTATCTGAGTCGTCTAACCATCCCCAAGAATTGAATGAGTTGTAGAGCACGAATGCTCGAACTTCATGCCCGCTCTTGACAAGTGTCTCAACAACGTGCGACCCAATAAAGCCGTCTGCGCCAGTTACAAGAATCTTCATTCGTCAGTTTCCCAAAGAACCTGTGAGTAGAGAAAACACGAAGGTAGCCAACACAGATAAGACGACGGCGAACAAGATTCCGATGGCCAAGCCACTTAGTCCGAGAAGGCCGGCCGATTTAAGAGTGCGCTCTCTAGAAAGTTGTTGGTAAAAATATGGGCGCTTGTTGTCGACTCGCACCATCACTGGTTTGAATTGCGCCCTTGTGCGACCGCGGGTTGCGAACCAAAAAGCAATCATGCTCAGCATGATGATTGCGCTAGACCTGACCGTAACATCAAAGACGGTGAGTGACATGAGTATCGACACAACCACAACTCCTTCTAGCGTATCGCCGACGGTCGCAGCTGAGCAGGAAACCGTTATTGCGCCACGCCAACGCAACATGTGGTGGGCTCTACCGTTGATAACAATTGTTTGGCTCATTACGGGTGCAATGATCACATCTGCAGTAGTAAAAATAAATTATTGGGAAGTAGCGCCAGGTTCGGCAGAGCAAGTTGCATCACGATTTACTTTTGACAAGCAAGCATTGAGTCAGGTCACGCGATATAAAACTTCTGCACCAATTTTGTTTGTTACTGCCTATGGATCAAAGCTGACTGCGCTGGACGCATTAATAGGAGTTCTCGATCCCGACGTCGATGTATTGAATCGTGAAGAAAAATTTGGAAAGTCAACACCTAGCGAACAGCGACGACTTGGGTTTCAAGCAATGGCCACGACGAAACAAATCGCCGAGTATGTCGCACTCAGACGACTCGGTTATGACGTTTCTATTTCTTATGGTGCACTAATTATTGAGAGACTCGTCTGTGAAGATGCTCCGAAACCATTGAGCGCCTGTTTACAACTTGACCCCGGTGACACGATCACTGCTTTTGACGGCATTGAGATCCCAACGCTTTCTGACTTGATGCCGATCATCGCCGACTACTCACCTGGTGACGTTGTTGAAGTGACCATCACTCCGCACAAATCAGAAAAATCAGTGAAAAAGAAAATTGAATTGATGGTCAGCCCTGACGACCCAAATCGAACGATCATGGGTGTGTGGCCTGCCGACACTCGAAAGGTTGATTTGCCATTTGAAGTGGGGATCAACACCGATTTAATTGGCGGACCTTCGGCCGGTTTATCTTTCACTCTCGCGCTTTTAGATGAATTGACGCCGGGCGAACTCACAGGCGGGCTCAAAGTTGCAGCCACAGGCACAATTGACGGCGACGAGTCGATTGGCGCGATTGGTGCTTTGCGACAAAAAACTGTTGCAGTTAAAGCGACTGGCGCAACTATTTTTCTTGTACCTAGTTCGCAGACTGCAGAAGAGTTGAGTGCTGCTCGACGCGTCGCTGGTTCAAAACTTCGCATCATTCCAGTTGCGAATCTCGAAGAGGCACTCAGCGTCTTGAAAGAGTTGGGCGGCAGTGCCATCTCTAATGACGCAATTGAACTATAAATAGCGTTTAATCTTGTCGCATGGCGATAAGTTTCTCCCGACCCGACCCTTCATCGCCCGCAGCCGTAGGTTCTGCGCAATTTAATGTCTCGCGCAAGGGCTATGACCAAGGCGAAGTGCGCGACTTCTTGCGAATGGTCTCGGCGGAATTAGCCCGTTTGCAAGAGCGAGAGAAGTTTTTGGAAAGTGAAATGCGAGCAATGCAGACTCGCGGACTCTCAGACCCTGGTGTCCTAGATGAAGCGACGGTGACAGCATTATTAGGAGAAGAAACCGCGCGAGTTTTAACTGTTGCACGTGAAGCTGCACAACAGATGCGAGATCGCGCAGCAGAAACCGCTGAGCGGATTGTTCGAGAGGCTTCTGCAGAAGTTGCGAGGTTGCGCGAGCAAGCAGAGATCGAATCTTCGCGACGACGAAGTGATGCAGCGACCGACAGTGAATCAGAAATCGATCTTGCAAAACAGCAAGGTCGAGAAATGGTTAACGAGGCACGTGCCTATCGTGAAAAACTTTTGAACGAACTTGCGGTGCGTCGTGAACTTGCACGCCAGCAGATCGAAGAATTAATTCGCAGCCGAGATCGTCTTAAAGCGGCATTTGAACGCGCAAGTTTGGCGGCAAGCGGGGTAGTCGGTGATTTGACAGATTTTGATGAGGCCGCCGAAGAGTTTCAGCAGGCAGTGCCAGTTGTAATTGAAACAAAACCAATCAGCGTGATTGAGCCACGTAACGACTCGCCAACAAACGTCTTGCCGTTTGATCGTGAAAAGTTTGAAGACGATGCGA
>JAEMTQ010000003.1:15380-31193 GCA_016462185.1 Ilumatobacteraceae bacterium | reverse complement strand
GGTAGTCGAAGCAGAAAATATCGTGCCTGTGATTCAAAACTCAGCGCCAACGATTGCAGACGATCAACCTGCAGAATCCGACGACGGGCATCGTGCCAAAATTGTTCAGATGTTTGGTCGAACATCGCGGCGTCTGCATCCTTCAACTGAAACACCAGAAGTAGATCAGACTGCGCCAACTGCGCCTGAAGCCAAGACGCCTGAATTGATCAAGAAAATTGAGCCAAAGAAGTCGAGTGTTGATGACTTGTTCGCAAAACTTCGCCAAGCCGGTGCTGAGAATGTTGCTAGTTCAGTAAAGACCGTCAAAGATTCATCACATAAAACAACTGAGACACCGAAAAAAGCAGTTGAACCGCCAAAGCCAATTGAGCCCGACCTCAAGATGTTTGAACGACGCGACAGCGCCTTGATTGCAGTTGACGAGATGCTCGTTAAAAAACTTAAACGAGTATTGGCTGACGAAGAGAATGCAATGCTCAACTACTTACAGTCAAAGAAAGCACAGGTAGCACTTGAAAAAGTACTGCCAAGCTTTGAGAATCAATTGCAAACATTCGTAGAAGCAACTAGCAAAGAGTTGATTGAGGCTGCAATGTCTGGGGCGCAGTCGCTTTCAAAGAGTTTGAAATCAGACTTGCGAAAGAAAATCAGCAACGCCACGGTGATGCAAGTTCTGTCAAAAAAACTCGCTGACGACATTGTCTACCCATTGCGTGAACGAATTCAAAAGTGTGTTGAGGGCAGTGACGGTAGTGCAAGCGAAATGTCGAGCTTGATTCGTAGTACTTATCGCGAATGGAAGATGAAACAGGTAGACAAAATTGTTGGTGACATCTCACGACTTGCGTATAGTCGTGGCGCTTATCTCGTTCTTGAGACAGGAGTGAAAGTTTGTTGGATGGTTGACCCGAATGGACCTCCGTGTGCCGATGCTGAAGACAACTCGCTTGCCGGTGAAGTTAATTGCGGCGAAAAATTTCCAACAGGTGACGAACATCCCGTAATACATGCCGGATGTAAGTGTCTTGTAGTTCCATCATCCCGCTAGTCTTTCAATCGTGCGGAACCCCTCCGACTTGCCGCGTAGTCCACGCAACCCGAGAACACCTGGTGGTGGCTTTCGCATCGGCAACTTTAGAAAAGCTCGCAGTATCTGGTCGGCGGTTTTGGCAGTATTCGTTGTTGGCGGCATTTCAGCGCGCAGTCTTGCCAATTTTTACGTAAACATTCTTTGGCATGACGTCGTCGGTAGAACTGACGTCTTTTGGGGTGTCTTAACCACGCAATTAAGTCTCGCCGCGGTGTTCGTTACGATTTTCTCGCTCGCGGTTTTGCTTAATTTGTGGTTGGCAGATCGCTTGGCACCGAGTGATGTACCAATTTCGCTTGAACAACGCGCATTGGCTGGCTATCGACAACTTGTTGCCAAACGCCAGTGGCTAGTTCGAGTTGTAATTTCTTTCGTACTTGGACTTCTGGTTGGGTTGCCTGCATCTTCGCAATGGCAAGACTGGCTGCTGTTCAAGAACGCTCAATCGTTTGACATCAAAGATCCGCTATTTGACCGCGATGTGAGCTTCTATATTTTCAAATTGCCGTTTATTCAGTTTTTGATCGGTTGGTCTCTTGCCGCATTGATTTTGATCGCCCTCGTAACGGCGATCGCGCACTATTTGAATGGTGCGATTCAATTGCAAACCCAAGGTCGACATGTAACTCCACAAGCAAAAGCGCATCTGTCGGTTTTGTTTGCGGCAATTGCGCTTTCTCGTGCGGTCAGTTACTGGTTCGGACGCTTTGAATTGACCCAATCAACACGTGGCGTTGTGCAAGGCGCCACTTACACCGATGTGAACGCGCAGTTGCCTGCAACGAGCTTGATGATTCTTGTTTCGCTTGCGGTCGCCGTCCTCTTTTTATGGAATGTTTGGCAGAAGGGCTGGCGTTTGCCGGTTCTCGCAACGATGTTGTGGGTGGTTGTCGCACTTGTTGCTGGCCAAATTTATCCGGCCGTTATTCAGCGTTTTTCTGTTCAGCCAAACGTCAGCACCAAAGAGTTGCCATATATTGAGCGCAATCTTTTGGCGACAAAGAACGCGATGGGTTTAGATTCTGTAAAGAGTGTCGAAGTTGACTACCAACCGATTACTTCTGCAGATGTTTCAAATGATGCTGAACCGCTGAAAGATGTTCGCCAACTTGACCCAATTCAAATGCGAGATCGTTTTGTTCTTGACGAGGGTCAAACTTCGTTCTATGCAATCCGCGATCTTGACGTTGACCGTTACGAAATTAATGGACGAGAACAGCAAGTTTTAGTTGCCGCACGCGAACTCAATACAGCGGGTATTCCAAACCGAACCTGGGTGTCGCGACACCTTCTATATACACACGGTTGCGGTCTTGTCGTAGCGCCCGCCAGCAAAGTAACGATTGATGGTCGACCGATCTACACAGACCTGGGAATTACCCAGCCAGAACTTTATTTTGGCGAAGGACTTGACTCGTACGCGTTGGTAAAGACCGGCGAAGCCGAACAAGCATGTGCTGACGCCAAGGCGAATAAATATTCAGCAAAAGGCGGCGTTGAACTTTCGTCTTTGATGCGACGAGTCGCATTTGCCGTTCATTTTGGTGAGTACAACTTGTTTGGTTCAGGACTCGTTGAAGGCGAATCTCAGATCATGTTTATTCGCAATATCAAAGAACGCGTGGCCAAAGTTGCACCGTTTTTGCGACTTGATGCTGATCCGTATCCAGTAGTTGTTGACGGCAAAGTCGAATGGCTAGTTGACGCGTTTACAACTACGAACCGCTATCCATATGCGCAGCAGGCGAACATTGATCAGCTCACTTTCGGCAGTGGATTGAATACCGGCTTCAATTATGTCCGCAATAGCGTCAAAATTGCAGTGAATGCATACGACGGGTCAATGAAGTTTTATGTAGTCGATGAAACTGACCCAATTATTAAAACTTGGCAGTCGGTGTTTCCGAAGTTGTTCACGCCAGTTTCGCTTGCGCCAAAAGGTCTTGTTGCTCACTTCAGATATCCCGAAGATTTGTTCAGAGTGCAGACAAATACATATGGTCGCTACCAGTTTGAAGATGCAACATTATTTTTCAATCGCAACGCTGCATGGAGCGTTGCTCAAGCACCAGCCACAGAGCCTGAAGGTTTGACAGGCGTAGTCGCCGGAGATTTCACGAGTGACTTGAATGCGGCCAACACTGGCGAAGTTAAAGACGCAAGCGTTGCGCGATTCGAGCCGTACTACACGATGTTCCACGCCCCACGAACAACTTCTAGTTCGGGCGTGTTCTCGATGCTTCGACCCTTTGTTCCTTTCTCGGCTGATAATGCTCGAAAAGAACTTCGAGCTTTTATGGTGGTCTCAAGCGACCCTGAAACGTACGGTCAGTTAACTGTCTACAAAGTTGTTGATCCATTGCCGGAAGGTCCAGCGACAGTCGCGGCTGAAATTGGTAGTGATCCTGTTGTTTCACAGCAGATTACATTGCTTGATCAACGCGGTTCACGAGTCATTTACGGCGACCTTCAGATAATCAATGTCGGTAAAGGCCTTGTCTATGTTCGCCCACTGTATGTGCGACCAGACGATCCAAGTGCAAAACAAATTTTCGTACGAAAGTTCCTCGCTTCGTATAACAATAAAGTTGTAATGGCTGATGACCTAACTTCAGCGATTCAAAAGTTGTTCCCTGGTTTTGATAAAAGTCTTGGTGATCGTGTAGATGACGGTTCGGTAGAAGCGACGCCAGATGCGTCAACCGACTCTGGCTCAAGTTCGCCTTCAACAACATTGCCTTCAAGCGGTGGAGTAACAACTGTTCTAGATACTCCAGCAGCCCTTTTGGCTCGCGCCGAAGAACTGTTTGCCCAGGCCGATGCAGCACTCGGTAGCTCACCACCAGATTTCGCCCTCTATCAAAAGCGTCTCGCCGAGGCTCGCGAGTTGGTGAGCCGTGCTATTGCCTTGGTTGGCAATTAACTTTTAGATTATTTTGTGCGTCGAATTTGTTCGACGATTTCAGCAAGATCTTGTCTGAATGCAATTTCATAGCGAGCCTGTTCATTAGCAATACGAGTTTGATTCACGCGCAGCTGCTCTAACGCTTCTCGAGAAGCCGATTCATCGGCAGTTTTCACAAGTGTTTCAATTTCGGTTCCAAGTTCATGCATTTGATGTGAGAGCTCGGTTGTCATCGTCTTTAATCGCTCGTCAATGATTGCAATCTTTTGATCAAGCCCGTTTGTCGCCGCGGTAACGAGCGAGAGCGCGTTTGTTCTTTTTGTCAGCTCACTTCGCAGTTCAGCCAACTCAGTTTTGAGTGTCTCAAGGTCTGACTGTGTCGCTTTTGGTGTTCGTTTGAAGAGTGACATCGCAACTGCGATTATGTCATGTCGCTGGTAGCCTGAGTGTCACGACGCGGGGTGGAGCAGTCCGGTAGCTCGTTGGGCTCATAACCCAAAGGTCGTAGGTTCAAATCCTACCCCCGCCACCATTTCTCTGTAAATTGCTAATCATCACTTTCGCATATCGAGGTATCAATGAACAGGCTTGAAAAAGTGCGAGCAATTCGCACAGCATTGCGAAGTGGCTCTGCATCAATTGGCAGTTGGATGCAAATTCCTGAATCAAATATTGCCGAAATTATGGGACGTGCTGGTTACCAATGGGTAGCTATAGATATGGAACACGGTCCAGTTGCCGTAAATCAACTTCCAGATATTTTTCGCGCTCTTGAACTGGGCGGAACATTGCCTCTTGCACGAGTTGCTAGTCCGTTGCCGATCAATTGTCGTCAAGCATTAGATCAAGGTGCAGCTGGGGTAGTTATCCCGATGATTTCTTCGGCGTCCCAACTACAGGCAATCATTTCTGAATGTCACTGGCCACCGCGTGGAAGACGTGGAGTCGGATTTCAAAGAGCAAATGTATTCGGTAAATTTTTTGACGCGTACGTTCAAGAAGCTCAAGAGTCCTTGGTCGTTGCTCAAATTGAACATATTGATGCCGTAAATAATCTTGAAGCAATTGTCAAAGTTGAAGGTTTAGATGCGATCATGATCGGACCGTACGATTTGTCGGCATCTTTGGGCATCACTGGTGAGTTCGAAAACAAAAAATACAAAGATGTATTAACGAAAATTCTTGAAGTCTGTGCAAAACACAAGATGCCTTGTGGTATCCATGTAGTGCAGCCAGACACAAAGATGCTTGAACAAAGAATTCGTGAGGGCTATACCTTTATTGCTTACGGCGTAGACACTGTATTTTTGAATAATGGTGCGTCAGCGCCCAAGTGATCGACAATTTAAACTAGTCAGATGGTGGCAAAAGTTCTAAAAGTAGGCATTGCCGGCTACGGAGTTGTAGGCAAGCGTCGTGGTGATTGCGTTGAAAGACACCCGAATCTCAAATTAGTTGCGGTTTGTGATCGCGTGTTCGCGTCTGATGGTCTCCTGCCAAATGGTGTCGCACATTTTCGCACCTACCAACAACTTCTTGAACAAGATCTTGACGTTTTGATTGTTTGTGTAACAAACGATATTGCCGCTGAAGTTACCCAAGCAGGCTTAAATCTCGGCCTACATGTGTTTTGTGAAAAACCACCGGGCCGAGACGTTTCAGACATCGCTGCCGTGATTGCGACAGAAAAAAAGAATCCACAATGCCGACTGATGTACGGCTTTAATCATCGCTACCACGATTCGGTTCAAGATGCTTTGAAAATTATTCGTTCTGGTCGGTTTGGCAACATCATCAACATGCGAGGTGTCTACGGCAAGTCAAAGTTGATCACTTTTAATCAAGCCGATTGGCGTGCAAAACGAGAAATCGCCGGAGGCGGTGTATTGCTCGACCAAGGAATTCACATGGTCGATCTGATGCGGCTTTTCGCCGGCGAGTTTGTGGATGTGCAGAGTTTTATCTCAAATGGTCACTGGGGCTACAACGTTGAAGACAACGCTTATGCATTGATGCGCACGAGCGATGGTGTCGTAGCGATGCTCAACTCGTCGGCGACTCAGTGGCGTCATCAGTTCAGCCTTGATATCAATATGCAACGAGGCGGCATCATTTTGAAAGGCATCCTCACGGGGTCGAAGAGTTACGGCAGCGAGACCATGACGTTGGTAACTGCAGATCCTGATCGTGATAACGGCGATCCAAAAGAAGAGTTCTTTGAATATAACGAAGATCCATCATGGGACTCAGAAATTGCGGCGTTTACG
Source organism: Ilumatobacteraceae bacterium (assembly GCA_016462185.1). Lineage (GTDB taxonomy): Bacteria > Actinomycetota > Acidimicrobiia > Acidimicrobiales > Ilumatobacteraceae > BACL27. The sequence goes on along the minus strand of JAEMTQ010000003.1, from coordinate 24,928 downwards.
CAAAGTATTTTGAATAATGAACCAGTGCAAAGTGGCACTTCACACGACGCGTACCAGACAATGAAATTGGTATACAAAATTTACTATGCCGACCCAACTTGGCGAGATCAATTTAAGATTGAAAATCCAGGAGCATAAAAGTGGAAAATCTCACTATTAACGACGTGCATGGTTTGACAGAGATGACTGTCGACCTTGTCAAAAAAGTTGGCAACAAATTTGTTCGCGTCAATAACTCGGCAGCAAAAAATGTTGTTGATCTACAAATCGGTGGGCGAGAAGTAAAACTTGAAGGTGACAAGCTTCTTGAAGAACCAATCTTGAAAGAACTACAAAAAACTGGTTATGCAATTTTGAGTGAAGAGACTGGGTATATTCCTGGCAAGTTCTTGCCTGGCTTGCTCTGGGTGGTCGATCCTTTGGACGGCAGTTATAACTTCAGTCGAAGTCTTGGGCCAAGCATGATCTCAGTTGCCTTATGGAACGACAATGAACCGGTATTGGGTGTGCTTTATAACCTTTCGACGAAACAAATAATTTTTGGCGGCCCGCGCATTGGTTCGCACATCGGTTCGACACCGATGAAGGTTTCAGATCGAACTGAACGTGGTCAGGCCACTCTGATTACAGGCTTCCCGAGTCGATTTCCGATTGACGACACCAAAGTAGTGAGCGAGTTTGCAACAATTCTGACGACATTTGGCAAAATTCGCATGATCGGTTCTGCCGCCGCATCGCTATCACTAGTTGCAACAGGAGCTGCAGACGTTTACGCCGAACATAACATCATGTTTTGGGACGTCGCTGCCGGTCTGGCAATAGTCAACGGCGCGGGTGGAACTTTTCAAATTGAGGGTGTTGATCTGACTGAGAATATTCATAGCGAGCCATGCACGGTTGTGGCGAGCAACAATAAATTCGATGTTTCTGTGACTATGTTTGACAAGATGCGAGGCCTGGCGTGACGACACTTGATACTGGAGTAAAAGTCGTCCGCAATGTTGGTCGGTTCACATTTGGCGATGGCGCAGCGCTTGGTATTGCCGACTTGGTGGCGTCCAAGAGAACAGATAAGACAAAAGATGCTGTTTATCTCATAGATGACTATTTCAAAAATGACTATTACATCGCCAGTTCGCTTGGGGCCAAACCAACTGATGCAGTTCATTTCGTCAGCACAGTCGATGAACCAACGACGCAATCAATTGACGTATTAGTTGCAACCTTGCAAAAGTCGGGCCACACAACGCCGGCGACAATCATTGGCTATGGCGGAGGCATAACTCTTGATACTGCAAAAGCGGTTTCAAACTTGTTGACGAATGGCGGACGCGCCGCCGATTATCAGGGTTGGGATTTGGTCAAAGTTCCCGGCGTACACAAAATCGGTGTGCCGACTATTTCAGGCACTGGTTCGGAAGCAACTCGCACGTGCGTGATGACAAATCTCGAGACAGGTTTGAAATTAGGAATGAACAGCGACTTCACAGTTTTCGATCACGTGATTCTTGACCCAAGTCTGACGAGCACGGTGCCACGAAATCAATATTTTTACACCGGCATGGATGCGTATATTCACTGCATTGAAGCACTCGCAGGTTCATATCGCAATGCCATTGGTGATGCCTATTCACGTGAGACGGTGAACTTGTGCAGAAATGTTTTTTTGAGCACCGACATGATGGCCGCCGAACGTCGCAGCGACTTGATGGTGGCGAGTTATCTGGGTGGCTGTGCGATCGCCACGAGTTATGTCGGCGTGATTCATCCTTTTTCAGCGGCTTTGAGCGTAGTTTTCGGTCTGCATCACTGTGTCGCAAACTGCATCGTGCTTAACGCTCTTGGCGAGTTTTATCCAGATGCTTTTGTTGAATTTAGAAAAATGATTGAGCTGCAGCAAGTCGCACTACCGCAGGGCGTGTGTGCAAACTTGACCGACGAATTGCGCAGTGCGTTGATTGCAGCCACCGTTAAACATGAAAAGCCATTAACAAATGCGTTAGGCGCCGACTTCCGCAAAACGCTTACCGACTCAAGGATCATCTCGCTGTTCGAGAAGATGTAAAGATCTCCGAGTAAAATCAATACATGCCTGGGTACGAGCTAATCGGCGCTGAAGAGCAGGCTGAAGTAGACGATATTTTCAAAAATGGTGGAGTTTTGTTTCGCCACTCGTTTGATGCGATTCGTCAAAATCGATGGAAGGTTCGCGATTTTGAACAAGCATTCGCTAAGTCAGTTTCTTCGCCTTTTGCGCTGGCAGTTACTTCGGGTACTGCCGCATTGCGTGTCGCGCTGGCAGTTCTTGATCTCAAACCTGGTGATGAAGTCATAACCCAAAGTTTTACTTTCGTTGCCACAGTCGAAGCGATCATTGAGTCCCGAGCCACACCAGTTTGCGCTGACATTGACGGCACAATGAATATGAGCCCAGAGTCTTTGAGCAAGTTGATCACACCAAGGACCAAGGCAGTCATTGCTGTGCACATGTTAGGAACACCAGCACGACTGTTCGAGATCGAAGATATCTGTAAGAAAAATAAAATTGCTTTGATTGAAGACGCGGCTTGGGGCTGCGGTGGGGCGCTTGACGATAGACCACTTGGCACCTGGGGACGAATGGGAACTTTCAGTTTTGACTTTGCAAAAACCATGACAACTGGCGAGGGTGGAATGGTCGTGTTTCAAAACGAGGCCGACTACAAAGCAGCGGCCGCATGGCATGACCACGGACATGAGAACAATCCTGCTGTTCCACGGTGGGAAGATACGCGAGCAAGCAGTGGCTTCAATTTTCGGATGACCGAGATGCAAGGCGCGGTTGGTCTTGCACAACTAAAGAAACTCTCTACAGTCGTGACGGCTCAGCGCAAAAATCGTGACGCGATGTGGGCTGCGATTGATTCGCTTCCGGGCATTACTGCGCGAGAAGTGCCGGTCGGCTCGTATGAAACAGCAGACGCTTTGGTTTTTAGCGTCAAAGACAACGCGACGGCCAAAAAATGCCGCGATGCATTGCTCGCCGAAGGTCTATCAACAAAAATTTTGCCAGAGGCTGTCACTTGGCACTTCGCCGGAACTTGGACCCACATGCCCGAACTTGTCGCACGACATGGCGGCGATCTATCGAAGGCATTCACAGACTCAAGGGCTCGACTTGAGCGAGCCGTGTCGTTACCAGTGGTCGTAAAGATGGACGAGACCGTACCTGCCCGCTTAAATAAGGCTCTGTCGAAAGTTCTGCAGTAACAGCCATGACACAACCAGTCATCTCGGTGATTATCGCCGCGTTCAACCAAGAAAAATACATTTCGCGCTGTCTTCGTTCTTTGCTTGCTCAAACAATTTTGCGAGACAAGTTCGAGATCGTAGTTATCAACGATGGCAGCACCGACAGAAGTGCATCAGTGCTAGGGGAGTTTGCCGGCGAAATCGTGTTGATTGATAACGAAAAAAACATTGGACTGCCAGCATCACTGAACAAAGCAATTCGTCGTGCTCGAGCACCTTATGTTGTGCGTGTTGATGCCGATGACTACGTCAACTCACAGTTTTTGCACTTGTTGCACGAATTCTTGCGTGAAAACAAATATATGGATGCTGTGGCTTGTGATTACCTGCTGGTAGACGAACAAGAAGAAGTTCTCGGTCGTAAAAATTGTCTAACTGACCCAATCGCTTGCGGAATCATGTTTCGCACCGAGCAACTAATCAATATCGGTTTGTACGACGAAACATTTTTGCTGCACGAAGAAACCGATCTGCGTTTGAGGTTCACAAAGAAATATAAAATCAACAGACTTGAGCTGCCGCTTTATCGTTATCGCCGCCATGAAAACAATTCGACCAACGATGCAGCAGCAATGGAGCACCATCGTCAACGGCTAATTCAAAAACATGGCGAAGAGTCGACCAAGTGAACGAGAAAATTAAATTTGGTGATCGAGCAGTAGGCAAAAGCGACTTGCCATACGTGATCGCCGAAATCGGCGTCAATCACGAGGGCTCTTTGGCGACTGCCAAGTTGTTGATCGAGTCTGCCAAGCGCGGTGGCGCAGATGCGGCAAAGTTTCAAACGTATAAAGCCGGGCTGATCGCCTCGAAGTTTTCGCCGTCATATTGGGATACAAGCAAAGAACCAACTACTAGTCAGTACGAGCTCTTTACGAAGTACGACTCATTTGGTGAGGCTGAATACAAAGAGCTTGCCCAGCATTGTAAAAAGCACGAGATTGAGTTTGTTTCGACGCCTTTTGACCTTGGCGCCGTAGACATGTTGAATCCGCTCGTGCGCTATTTCAAGATTGCGTCTGCTGATATCACGAACCCGCCATTGTTGAAAAAAGTCGCCGAAACACGAAAACCCGTGATTTTGTCAACAGGTGCATCAAATATTGCCGAGATAGATGCGGCGTTGGCGATCTTGCGTTCGGCCGGCGCAAGCGAGATTTGCTTGATGCACTGCATTCTCAACTATCCGACACGAAACGAGAACGCGCACCTTGGAATGTTGATTGACTTACGCAATCGCTATCCAGAACTTTTGCTCGGTTATTCAGATCACACGCTGCCGAACGAACAGATGACGAGTTTGGTTTCTGCGCATCTTCTAGGTGCTGTTGTACTTGAAAAGCATTTCACTCTCGATAAGACCTTGCCAGGCAACGATCATTATCACGCAATGGACGAAAAAGACTTGGCCAGATTTCAAGTCAACGTCAAGAAAGTTCATGAGTTACTCGGACCAACCCAACTCAAAGCACCGATCGCCACCGAAGAAATTTCACGGCTCAATGCCCGTAGAAGCATCGTGTTAACACGCAACCTAAAGTCTGGACACAAAATCACACAGGAAGATTTAGTAGCCAAACGGCCCGGCACAGGAATCAGCCCAATGAGTTGGGATGATGTAATCGGTAAGTCGGTAATTCGTGATTTGCCTGAAGACCATATTCTTACTTGGGATGATCTCACCAAATCATGACTCGCGTTGTTGCCGTCGTTCAGGCGCGCATGGGTTCACAGAGATTTCCGGGGAAAATGCTCAGCCAACTTGGCGAGCACACGCTTTTAGATTGGGTATTACAAAGAGTTCTGCGGTCCACGCAAGTTGACCAGGTTGTTCTTGCAACTTCAACCAATTCTGAAGATGACAAGTTGGTCAGTGCAGCCCTAAGGCTTGAAGTTAATTCAATTCGGGGCAGTGAAACCGATGTTTTGAGCCGGTTTTTGCTGGCAGCAGACGATAGTCAAGCCGATCTAGTTGTTCGCGTGTGTGCAGATAATCCATTTGTCGCACCCGAAGAATTAGACAGACTGATAGTTGATCATCGCGCAAAAAGTGTTGACTACTCGTGCAATCACCAGCAAAAATTGTCGAATAAATACGCCGATGGTTTCGGCGCTGAGATTCTTTCGCACGACTTGCTTAAAAAGTTGGCAAATCAAACCACACAACAAGCCCATCGTGAACATGTCACGAGTTATATCTGGGACAATCAGAAAGAATTTAAAATCAACGCAGTGACCGCACCGGCTGAACTTGCATTTCCCGAAGTGAAACTTGATATTGATACGCCGGCAGAACTGGCAAGACTAAATGAATTCGTCAGACAATATTCAGTAAAAATAGAAACAAAAGCAGATGAAATAGTTGAAAGTTTTCGCAAGTTTTCTGCCGAAACTTAGTAGCGTGCAGGCATGTCAAACAGCAAACCAAACGTAGAAATTCCAAAGACTGCCGCTCCAGCAGGTTTAGTAATCGAAGACATCACGGTTGGTGATGGCCAAGAGGCAGTCAGCGGCAAAAGTGTTTCGGTACATTACGTTGGCGTTGCATGGAGCACAGGAAAACAGTTTGATGCTTCGTGGGATCGCGACGAACCCTTCGAATTTGGGCTCGGTGCTAGCCAAGTAATTGCAGGTTGGGACAAAGGCGTGGCCGGCATGAAAGTCGGCGGTCGTCGCAAACTTACAATCCCGCCTGACATGGGCTACGGCAGTCGTGGCGCTGGTGGTGTAATCAAGGGCAACGAGACGCTTGTCTTCGTCGTTGATTTACTAAACGTTTTTTAGTCTGCAGAGACTTGTTTTTTGCGATAGTGGTTGCGACATAGCAACTCGTATCGAACGACATCGCCGAACAACGGCGCAATCGTGTTTTTATCGGTATCACCGACCATCACTGTTTCGCCTTCGAGCACAACTTTGTCGTTGACGAGTCGAGCGTTGTTTGTCGCGCGTGCTCCACACCAACAACGGGCTTCAACTTGCATTTCAATGCGTTGATCGGCGATCTCTAGCAAGCGACGCGTGCCTTCGAACAACAAGCCTTTGAAATCAGTGATCAAGCCAAACGCATAGACATCAACATGCAACTCGTCGACGATTAGAGCGAGTTGGTCACATTGATCTGTTGTACAAAACTGTGCTTCGTCGCAAACAATAAATTGCAAAGGCATTCGCGATAGTGCAAGTTCGTAGAGATTCAAATTTGGTTCCATTTCAAGTGCTGGTGTTGAAACACCCAAGCGGCTGGTTACTTGACCGCCATCTCGGTCGAGCTTTGTCAACAACAAACCAGCGAGGCCGCGAGTAGTCAGGTTGTGATTTATCTGTAGGGCGAGCGTGCTCTTGCCTGAACCCATCGTGCCGTAGTTGAATCTCAGCGTTGCCATCTCAGGGCGAAACGCTACCTTGCTTCAGTGAAATTATAAAAAGCAGGCAGGCGAATTAAGGTAAGTGTGTAATGACTCCAGTTGAACTTGCAAAATATCTTGATCACACTTTGCTCGCTCCAGAGGCAACAAGCCGCGACATTGCCAAACTGTGCCAAGAAGCAAACGAAATGAATGTTGCTGCAATCTGTTGCTCGCCCTCGTTTCTACCTTTGGCACACGGGCTTCTTTCTTCACAGATTGCAGTCGCATGCGTGATCGGCTTTCCATCTGGTGCACACGCGAGCGAGGTGAAGTCGTTTGAATCTGCAACTGCTGTAAAAAATGGTGCTACGGAAATTGACATGGTTGTTAATTTAGGTTTGGTTTACTCAGCAATGTGGCTTGAACTCGGTGATGAAATTTTGGCAGTCCGTAAGAGCGTGGGTACGTTGACCAAATTAAAAGTGATTATCGAGTCAGCGGCGCTAACAGATGAACAAATCATCATGGCGTGCCGTGTAGCGGTCGCCAATGGTGCAGACTTCGTGAAAACATCAACTGGATTTCACAAGTCAGGTGGTGCGACTATTCACGCCGTCGAACTCATGCGATCTACTGTTGGCGCTTCAGTCGGTGTGAAAGCCAGTGGGGGCATTCGCAGCCGCGAGACGGCTATTGCAATGATCAACGCAGGAGCTTCGCGTATTGGAACTTCAGCCTCTGCGGCAATTTTGGCTGGCTAATTTTTTAAAACTGAAATCCGCTCATCGGTAGAGCAGGGCGTTGCAACCAATTGTCACTTGGATAATCAGCGATGCCATCAATCGCATGGATTGTGTAGGCATGACGTGGCTTGTCGCTTGTGTTTGGACCAGAGCGATGGGGCAGTGTGCCGTTTAACAAAATCAAAGTTCCGCGTGGCGCCTCGAGTGGCACAAGTCCCGTCGTTGGATACGGAGTCGGATCAAAAACTTCGTTGAATGTCGATTTGCGATCTGGACTGAGACGGTTTCGTGTTTTGACCGGCAAACGATGACCACCGGGCAGTGCCCACATGCAACCGTTTTCGGTTGTCGCATCGTCAATTGCAAACCAAAAACCGATCACAGATTGCGGCTCGGTCCACAAATATGTGTGGTCGACATGGCATGTGACTTCTCCGCCGATGCGCGGTTGTTTGAAAATGTACATCGACTGCAAAAGTTTTTCTTGTTTAAATCCAATAGATCGTGCAACAGCGGCAAGTCGGCTCGAGTGACTGAACTCTTTAAAAACTGAATCTAGGTCGTGCATAGCATGACCAAGTTTGTTCAGACAAAGATGGGCATCTTGTCGAAGCTGACCATTTTCGTTGAATGCATCTTTTTCGAAAAAGCAACGAATTTTGTCGCCGCTTGTCAAAAAATAGTCTTCCGATGCGTGAACCGCAGTGCCGTCAGCCGTAAACACTGTTGCTTCTTCAGGCGAAGGACAATGTTTCTTAGCCAAAACCATTGCCCGCTCACGAAGCGTCAAGCAGGCTTGTTCGTCGACAAAATTTGGCAGCACTAAATAACCATTTTCGTCAAAGAACTCGACTTGCTGTGCTGTTAAGCCTTCTTGAGTAATCACTTTTACGACTTTGATTCAGGATTCACAAAGTTTGATTCTTCCGGAAACGCCACCGGCAACATCTCGCTCAGTTTTCGTGGTGAGCCATTTACTTCGAGCAACATATTTGCGCCACCGTGCTCCCACAACAACTGTCGGCAGCGACCACATGGTGTCACTGGTTGGTCGTTGCCAACGGTGCACAGGGCGATCAGTCGACCGCCGCCAGAACGCGCCAACTCACTGATGATTCCGCACTCGGCACAAAGGGTTAATCCATAAGAGGCATTCTCAACATTGCAGCCAGTGATGATTCGGCCATCATCAACAAGCGCTGCAGCACCGACTCTGAATTTCGAGTAAGGCGCATAGGCATTGTTGGCTACAGCAAGAGCGGTGGTTCGCAGAAGATTCCAGTTGATTTGAGCGCTCATACACAACCCACAGTAGTGCGGTTGATTTAGTTAGTTTTTATTGACGCTTGCCAACACCTGTTTACCAAGCGCCCGAACTTTACTGATTGCCGATTTGCGGTCAATCGTTAGGCATTCGCGATCGCGCACGACGATTTGGCCATCAACCAATACATGGCGCACATCGGCTCTAGTCACACAAGTTGCGATCGTCGTGTGAGGCTCAAACGAAGGTGTAAGTGAAGGTGAGTCGGCATCGAGCACTATTAGGTCGGCGCGTTTACCAACTTCAAGTGAGCCAATGATGTGGTCGAGTTGCAAAGCCTTTGCGCCGTTAATCGTGGCCATGCGCACAAGATCAACTGCTGGTAAAACCGATGGGTCTTTCGCGACTGTCTTTTGCATGTATCCGGCCAAGCGAATTGCAATCCAGAGATCAAGGTCATTGCCTGATGCAGGGCCATCAGTGCCGAGAGCGATGTTTACGCCAGCGCGTTGCAGATCTAAAATTCGTGCGACGCCACTTGCAAGTTTGAAATTTGAAGCGGGACAGTGCACGACGGTTGCCGAATTGCTCGCGATAAGCGCAATGTCGTCGTCGCTTAGATGCACGCCGTGCGCAAGTACGCTTCGGCGCAACAACTTTGTGTCAGCCAGAACTTGAATCGGGGTGCGACCTCCATGACGTTTGGCGACGAGCTGCATTTCGCCGACTGTTTCTGCGGCATGAACATGGATACGGGCTTCAAACTCTGATGCCAATTCAGCGAGCGTGCACAATTGCTTTTCATCGAGCAGATATGTGCTGTGTGGTGCGACCCAACCAGTTGAACCAGCAGAATCGCGAGGTGCGGCGAGCCATTTTTTTGCCCAACTCAGGCGATCA
>JAEMTQ010000003.1:2036-15280 GCA_016462185.1 Ilumatobacteraceae bacterium | reverse complement strand
TTCAAGACTCATGTCATCGCCGAGTCCGCGAAACAATGTCATGCCAAGGTGCGTGTGCGAATTGATCAGCCCTGGCATCACAATTGCACCTCGGGCATCTATTACTTCGGTTGCGTTGTGCGTGATATTTCCTGGAGCGATCGCGCGAATCGTGCCGTCGGCCCCAACAACCAGCGAACCGTTTTCAATGATTGAAGAGTCTTTGTCAACCGTGACAATCTGTGCATTGACGATTGCGATTTTGTCTTTGCTCGTAACAGTCATGTTTAGTTCTTCTTGCCGTTTGCAAGATCAATCTGTTTGAGGATGTTTGCTAGCAAAGTTCCAACACGTTGCGACGATGCTTTGCCGATCTCTAAAACTTCGTCACCTGAAAGTTTTTCGCCAGTGATGCCAGCAGCGAGATTTGTCGCCAGAGAAAGCGCGAGAACCTCCATGCCTAAATGTCGAGCAGCGATTGTCTCCATCACGGTCGACATGCCAACCAAGTCGGCACCCCAGACTCGGGCCGCACGAATTTCTGCGGGTGTTTCAAAGTGCGGGCCGTGATATCCCATATACACACCTTCATGCAAAGTCGGATCAACCTGTTTCGCGATTTCGCGCAATCGCAAACTGTAGGCATCGGTCAGGTCAACGAAACGTCCATGCAAAGGTGCCGGTGCATCTGCGCCAGTCAGCGGAGAAAAACCCGTGAGATTTATGTGATCTGAAATCACCGCGGTCGCGCCGACTCCCCAGTCCTGACGCAAACACCCAGCAGCATTTGTGAGTACAACAGTTTTACAACCAGCGAACCATGCAGTTCGCACTGCATGAACCACGGCATTGACTCCGTGACCCTCATAAAGATGCGTGCGACCAGTTAAAAGCAAGACGCGCGAGTTGCCGACTTTGACGCTCTTGAGTGTTCCGCCGTGTCCGATTGCCGATGGCTTTGTGAATCCAGGAATCTCAGTAACTGAAATTTCATTAGTTGCGTCTAATACAGATGCGGCATGAGCCCAACCAGAGCCAAGAACTGCAAGAACATCGTGCTGTCCGCCAAACTTTTTTGTTACAAATTCGGCTGCTTGCTGTGCAACTTTATATGGGTCTTCAACACCAGCAGATTGCATGCCTTAAGGCTACGGTGCGCTTTCAAGTTCGTACAACACAATTGTGCTTGACTTCGCAATCCATATGCCAGCGCCAGCTTGTTTAAATTTTTTTGAGAGTTCATTTTTATACCATTTGCCTGTGCGCGCGTAAATTTCTAGATCAGTAACGGTGCGGTCAACATTGTGGCGCAGATCACGTGTTGTTGGTACTTCGAAAAATAAAACATGTCTTGTCGCCGTTGCCAAGTTTTTTATTGCGGCACGAGCAGCGCGATCGTCGAGATATTGCAACACGCTCTGACAAACCACGAGATCAAATTTTCTGCTCGGCGTCCATCTGCTTATGTCACGCAGCTGGTGACCGTATTTTTTGCAAGCATGTTCACTTACATCTACCGAAACGACTTTGGTAGATGAAAAGTTTTTGCGATACCAGTCAGACCAATAGCCGACACCTGCGCCGATGTCTAATACCGAGCGCACGGGGATATCCCACCAACTACAAAAGTTATGAACGGCGCTGGCCAGAGTTTCGATCTTGCGCCGCGAGTGCATTGGAGTCGTTGAATAAAAACGTTTGAAAAATTCGGCGTCAAACTGCGATCTAGGCACCTGTGTTGTGTAGCAGGTATTTGAGTAGCCTTGCCACACGAGTTCCCAATCAAAGAGAGATGAGCAAATATGTCGGTTTATGATGAGAAAATTTCGGCCCTAGATGGCGCCGCAGACTTACTGAGTTCATTAAAAGGCAAAGTAACTTTGGTCGTGAATGTGGCTTCCAAGTGTGGTTTGACGCCGCAATACACGGCGCTTGAAGCGTTGCAGAAAGATTATTCAGCGCAGGGTTTTACCGTTTTGGGTGTGCCGTGCAATCAGTTCGGCGCCCAAGAACCAGGAAGTGCCAGCGAAATTCAGACATTTTGCTCAACAAGTTATGGCGTGACGTTTCCGATGTCAGAAAAAGTCGACGTCAACGGCGCGACGCAACATTCGCTGTATCAAATGTTGACCCCAATGGCTGACGCTGAAGGTCATTCAGGTGATATTCGTTGGAACTTTGAAAAGTTCTTAGTTGGACGAGACGGCAAAATTGTGGGCAGGTTCAATCCGAAGGTTGCCCCAGACGCGCCAGAAGTTGTCGCCGCAATCAAAGAGCAACTGGGCAAATAAGACATGCGTAATGTAAAAGTCGCAGCTTTGCAGATGTCAATGTCAACTTCGGTTGACGAGAACATCGCAACCGCCGAACGACTTGTGCGTAGCGCAGCAAAGCAGGGCGCCCAGATAATTTTGATTCCCGAGCTTTTTGAGGGTCATTATTTTTGTAAAGATCAAACCACCGATGATCTGCAACGTGCTATTGAAATGTCCGCGCACCCTACGGTTGCACACTTTGCAAAAATTGCCAAAGAGCTAAATGTTGTTTTGCCGATCAGTGTTTACGAACGAGCAAACAACTCGCTATTCAATACTGTGGCGATCGTTGATGCCGACGGCAAAGTTCTCGGCACCTATCGCAAGAGCCACATTCCCGATGGCCCGGGCTATAACGAGAAGTTTTATTTCAGCCCTGGTGACACTGGTTTCAAAGTTTGGCAAACAAAATTTGCCAAGATTGGTGTCGGCATTTGTTGGGATCAATGGTTTCCTGAAGCAGCTCGCGTCATGGCTTTGCGAGGCGCCGAGATCCTCTTGTATCCGACGGCGATTGGCAGCGAACCGTCAAATAGCGACCTTGACTCTTCGGGGCATTGGCAACGCGCGATGCAAGGTCATGCGGCCAGCAACTTGACTCCGGTGATGGCGGCGAATCGCACAGGTCGAGAAGTCGGTCGCGCGACCGAGATTACGTTCTATGGCTGCTCGTTCATCTGCGACGCCACAGGCGCAAAAGTAGCCGAGGCAAACCGCACCGAAGAAGCAGTGCTCGTTGCAACTTTTGATCTTGAAGCACAAAAGTTGGCGCGTACATTCTGGGGATTGTTTCGCGATCGACGTCCAGAGTTGTACAAGCCGCTCTTGTCATTGGACGGTTTTGACCAGTGAGCATGCCCGCCGAATTCGCTCGGCATTCACAAACAGTTATTTGTTGGCCAGCAAGATCAGAAATTTATGGCTCGCGTTTAGCTGAGGCACAAACAGCGCACGCCGCTTTAGCTAACACGATCTCGGGTTACGAGCCAGTGACGATGATTGCTAATCCGCAAGATCTAACAGCGGCTCGCAATGCCTGTGCTGAAAATGTAGATGTAGTCGCTCTTGAAATTGATGACGCATGGTTCAGGGACTCAGGACCAAATTATGTGATCGAAAATGAAGAACTAATTGCTACATGCTGGACTTTCAATGGTTGGGGTGAAAAGTTCGTGCCATTTGATAAAGACGCGACGATTGCCACGAGGTGGGCAGCCCACGCGGGTCATAAAACTCGCAAAATAAACATGGTTCTTGAAGGCGGCTCACTGAATGTCGACGGAGCAGGCACGTTAATTACCACCGAGCAGTGTCTGTTGCATCCGAATCGAAACCCAAAACTTTCTCGTGATCAGATCGCTGAGCGTCTGTGCTCAGAACTTGGTCAGCAAAGAGTGGTCTGGTTGCCGTTTGGTTTGGCACTTGATGACGACACCGACGGCCATGTCGACAATGTCGCCGCATTTATTGGCGAGAAAACAGTCATCATGCAGGGTTGTGACAATAAAAACGAAGCAGACTTCTCGCGTTGTGCAACCAACATTTCAGTAGCCAAAGATGCCGGTCTAACAGTGCATGAAATACCTGTGTTGCCGTATGTCGTAACTGACTCAGTGCGCGCTGCCGTGCCGTACTTGAATTTTTATATTTGCAACGACGCAGTCATTGTGCCGGTCTGTGGTCATGATGCCGACAGTGAAATGCTGGCACTACTGGGTGAATTTATTCCTGATCGAGACATCATCGGTCTTGAAATCGGCGAAATTCTTAGCCGTGGCGGTGGTGGCATTCATTGCATCACGCAACAAATACCTGCGATCTAATTTTTTAGACTGGGGCGTCCATCGTGCGCAGCGGCAAAACTTGCGACGGCAGATTTGCCCAGAGATCGCTGAGCAAATCATCGCGAAGTGAACGTACCGACTCGTCATTCCAACGATTGACATGCTGGAGTGGGTCGTTGACCAAGTCGTAAAGCTCACCTTCACCCTCGGCACTCATTGAGCCTTCAAGTGCCGCAGTGCAAACCCAATTGTCACGACAAATAGTTCGCAGGTGGACAATCTTTCCGAACAGAACGCTGTCCCATTCGGTCAGCACACGTTCGTGACCAAGTTCGCGCGCCTCATCGTTGTTAATCGGCAACCTTGGAGCCTCGGTATAACTTGGGCGCTCAACGCCCGCGATGTGCGCAAAAGTTGCAGCCAATGAAACCAAACCAACGGGTGCATTGACACGCGACGGTTTTGTATGGGCACTTGGCGCAGGCCGCCAGATCAGTGGCAATCGCATTAACGAGTCAACGTGATATGGGCCTTTGAACAACAAGCCAAAGTCGCCCTGAAATTCACCGTGATCAGTTGTGTAAACAACATCTAAATCGCTTTCCCAACCGCGCGCGGTTATTGCGCCGAGCACATCGCCGATTGCTTCATCGATCAGTTCGTTTTCAACATGTGTAAACGCGTTTACTTCGCGCACCTGATCAGCAGTCATTGTTGCTGGCACCCACTTTGCGGGCGCTTCATAATTTGAAACGAAAGTTCCGTCATACCAACCGCGCCAGTGACGAAGCTTGTCATCAAGAATTTTTTCACGCTGCGACTTGTTTTCGATATATCCGGCAGGAAGATCAACTTCTCGCCATGGCACACGATGCAACTCAGACGCCGGTGGATCCCACGGGTGGTGAGGATCGGGAAAACTCATCCAACAAAACCAATCACGATCCGCTGGCAGCGAGTTAAGCCAATTAATTGTGCGTTGTGCAACCCAATGAGTGTGATACCAATCTTTTTGAATTGGGTTAACTTTTATTTGCGGTGCGTTCGTCTCGCCGCCACCCAGTGCATTCACCTGCAACTCATGATCTAGCACTTGATAAAAACCACCGATGGCCTCAGGGTGGTTGTCTCGCATCCACTGCGAATAGTGCAACTGTCCAACGGGGCCGTGGGTTGAAAGTTCCATGTGGTCAAAACCGCGATGTGGATCGGCAGGGTTGTCAGTTGTTTTGCGTTGGTTGCCGATGCGATTTTCTGTAAATCTTAAAAATGGATCAAGCAGAGGCTCGAAGTGCGCTTTACCGATGAGTGCGGTTGCATACCCCGCTGTGCGCAAATCACTGGCGATGCTCGGCGCATCCTCTGGTAACGGAACACCGTTCATCCATACACCGTGTGTGCTGACGTGTTGACCGGTGATCATGGTGCTGCGCGACGGCATGCACACAACATTTTGCGGATGCGCACGATCAAAAGTGATGCCATCGCGGCTCAACGCATCAATGTTTGGCGTTCGCGCGATTGTTCCACCGTTGCAACCAAGGGCGTCATAGCGCTGTTGGTCGGTTGTGATGAAAAGAATCTTGCGTCCCATTGTTATCTACCGTCGAACATTTCTTTTACCTTCGCCAAACCAACGCCGGCCGCACCACTAATTGGAAGCGCGAGAACTTCTGGATCCATATCGGTCGAGTACATCACAAGACATCGATTTGGAGAGTCTGGAATTACGTCAACCGTGCCTAGATGAAATTTAATTAGCGAGTTGTTGATGATTTTGTATTGAAATCTGCGCAGATCATGATCGAGCGTGACGATTTCTTCTTCAAAGACAATGCCACCAGCAAGCGTGATCCAACGTTTGTTGCCTTCAACCCGACACTCAGTAATCGGAAACCACTCGTGCAGTCGCTCGGGTGCACCAACAAAAGCCCAAACGGTGTCGGCATCACATTCAACAAAAGCATGACGGCGAACGGTTCCCATTGCATTTACACGCTAGCGATAGCACCTTGCCAGAAACGTAGTTCTAGAAGCGCGAGCGCACCGCCCAAAGGTCGGGAAAGGTCGGCTTAAAAAGTGTGGATGCCAAATATGCTGCGCCGCTCGAACCGCCGGTGCCATGCTTCATACCAATTGTGCGTTCGACCATCTTGACGTGGCGGTAACGCCATTCTTGTAGC
This sequence comes from Ilumatobacteraceae bacterium, assembly GCA_016462185.1. Classification (GTDB taxonomy): domain Bacteria; phylum Actinomycetota; class Acidimicrobiia; order Acidimicrobiales; family Ilumatobacteraceae; genus BACL27. The sequence goes on along the minus strand of JAEMTQ010000003.1, from coordinate 9,019 downwards.
CCTTCATCGATATCGATTAGTCGCTCAAGCATCATCGCTGCTTCAGGGTCGTTGCGGTATGTATTTGCAAGTGACTCTTGCACTTCTTCATTTGCTTCGTATTGTTCGCTGAAGTCTCGTGCGGTTACAGCCACTGGCATTTTGTGGCCGCGCTTTGTTAGATACGAAATCACCGAGTCAAAGAGCGCCGGTCGGTTCATCGCACTTTGCACGCGCTGTTGGGGTTCACTGTTTGGTTCAAGATGATCAACCATCGACTTATCGCGACGACCAAGTACTGCCTCTAGTTCACGAAATTGAACAGATTGAAAGCCACTTGCGGCTTCAAGACGATCTCGAAATGAATTAAATTGCAGCGGTGTCATCGTCTCCAAGATGTCAACCTGACTCACAAGAACTTTGAAAATCGTGCGCACACGACCCAGTACCGGAAGCGACGAGTGAGTATCACCGAGTTCAAGTAGTTGTTGTGCCCGTGCGAGTTCATGAAGTACACACTTGAACCACAATTCATAAGTTTGATGAACGACGATGAACAACATCTCGTCATGTTCGGGGCCGCTAGATCGCGGACTTTGTAAACTCAAAAGTTCATTGACCTTCAAATACGACGCATAAGTCACTGCCGAGTCAAAGTTTTTCATTTTTCCCCAAAATTCATATACGGTGAGCGTATGTCAATTGATGTAACTTCGCGAACTCACGCTGAAGCACTTGACGCCAAAGACCCTCTGGCGGCGTTTCGAAATGAATTTGTCATAGAAGATCAAACGTTGAGTTACTTAGACGGCAACTCTTTGGGTCGAATGCCCATTGAGACAATCAAAGTAGTTGACAAATATCTGCGCAATGAGTGGGGCAGCAAACTTGTCACTGGTTGGTCTGGGTGGATTGATGAAGCCCAGTCGGTTGGAGATTTGATTGGTCGCGCAACTTTAGGCGCAAGTTCTGGTCAGACACTTTGTGTGGATACAACAAGCGTCAATTTTTATCAACTTTGTAGTGCGGCGGTGGCTGCACGCCCGAATCGCAAGACAATCGTTAGCGATACGGCGAACTTTCCGACCGACAGGTACATTCTCGAAGGCATCTGCAAGCAGTATGGCCTCAAACTTGTTTTGATTGACGATGATTCGGGTGAAGAATTTGTTTCACCTGAGATGCTCAAGAAAGTTCTCAACGATGACGTCGCACTAGTAACTCTGTCTGTGATTCAGTATCGCTCGGGTGTGCTGCATGATGTCCCCAAACTCACTCAGCTTGTGCGAGATGCGGGCGCTTTGTTTGTTTGGGATGCAAGCCATGCAGGTGGCGTCGTACCAATGCAATATGACAAAGACAAAGTTGATTTAGCTGTTGGTTGCACATATAAATATTGCAATTCTGGGCCGGGGTCACCGGCCTGGCTTTATGTAAGCCACGCAATGCAAAACGAACTACAAGTTCCGATTCAAGGCTGGTTCGCGCAGCGTGACCAATTCGCGATGGGTCAGGGCTTTGACCGAGTTGAAGGCATGCGGGGCTTTCAAATTGCGAGTCCAAGCATCATCGGCATGCGGTGTGTTCAGACGTCCCTCTCGATGATTGAACGCGCCGGGCTTGAAGAGATCGCAAAGAAAGCAGCGATTGGCACCAACTTAATGATCGATCTTCATGACGCCTGGCTCGCGCCGCTCGGTTTTTCGGTTGTAACACCGCGCGACTCACGCAGACGGGGCGGTCATATCTCGGTGCGTCACGAGCATGCTTATAAAATTTCTGAGGCGATGCGGGTTTTTGGCAACGTCATTGGTGATTTTCGCCAGCCAGACTGCATCAGGTTGGCGATTTCGCCGTTGGCTACAAGTTATGTCGAAGTTTTTGACGGCTTCGCGCGAATTCGTGATCTAGTGACGACAAAAAAATATCTGGAGGTTGAAGAGTCGTCGTCACGCGTCACTTGATTTGTCGATTGGCGTGGTGGTTATCCAGCGAATGGCACTGGTCATCAAATAGCCAAGCGGTCTAAAAAATACTTGCTCAATCACCGGCAAATAGCCGACGCGCAATGGAATGCGCGCCCATGCCGGCAACGTCGAGACCGTTGCGACCATCAAAAGCCAATAGGGGATTTTTGCTGCACCAGGCAACGGCGGTTTGAACAACAAATACTTTGTCGCGTCGCGAGACTCACGAGTGCTTTTCAACTCTGGTCGATATGAATTAATCATTTCGCGAAGCTGTGCTTCACTTTCTGGCGGGTCGATAACACCGACGGCGCGCGCGACGAACGCCGCATCTTTTACATATCCGTCTCGACCAGTCTGATCAAGCGGAGCCCTGCTGAATTTTTGGTAGGTGTGCAGAAATGAATCAATCTCGGCGATGTGCACCCACTTCAAAAGATGCGGATCGGTCGCCGAATAGTTGCGGCCATCACTGGCGACCCCATTCACCTTGACGTGCACCGCTTTGACGCGATTGACGATGCGTTGTGCTTCATCGGCGGGACCAAAACTCGTTGCGGCAAGAAAGTCTGCCGTGCGCTGAAGACGTCCCCATGGGTCTTGTCGGTAGTCCGAATAGTTTGCGACTCCGGCCATCGCCAATGGATGGAGCGACTGTAAAAGCAGTGCGCGCAGTCCACCGATGAACATCGATGCGTCGCCATGCACAAGTCGTATTGGTCGATCTTCGGCGAACCATCGATCGCCAGGAGAGTTCATTATTTCGTGCTCACGTTGATTGGCATTTGGTCCAACTACGCGCGCGCGCAATTCAGTGGCGATGCCTTCACGAACCTGCGCGATTGAAATATTTTTGTTACGAAACTTCATATTTAATGTCTTCTATCGTGGCATCTTTTCATGACATTTGTCTAGGTAATCCACAACTACGATAGATGACATGAGTCATGTCGAGTCCGAAATCCCGACACCGCCACAACGAATGCCCAAGTGGGTGCCACGGGCAATAGTGCTGTTTTGGATTGGGTTTTTAGCGACCCTCGTGACGCGTGAAATCTTCAAGCAACTATCCAATTTCTTTATTCTGTTGTTGATTTCGCTGTTTCTTGCTTTGGCTATTGAGCCGGCAGTGAATCGTCTTGCTGCACGTGGTTGGAGCCGTGGTTCAGCGACGGGCCTAATGCTCGTGAGCGTCTTTGTCGCAGTCATTTCTTTTAGCGCTGCAATTGGCACTTTGGTCGCGACCCAAGCGCAAGATCTTTTGGATAACCGAGATCAATATGTGACTGAGACCGTCGATTTCATTAACGATACTTTTGGAACAGAAATCAGTGCGCAATCTTGGATTGACACAATCGGCGATCCAGATGGTTCAGTGCAGAACTTTTTCAGCAGCCAACAAGATCGCGTCGTTGGGCTGTCGCTCGGAGCGTTGAGTGGACTGTTGCAAGTTCTGTCGATCACGTTGTTTGCTTTTTATTTAATTTCTGACGGCCCTCGGTTGCGCCGTGCAATTTGTGGACGGCTGAGTGCCGATAAACAAAAAGTAGTTCTCGCTGTTTGGAACTTGGCAATTCAAAAAACTGGTGGCTATATCTACTCGCGGGCGCTTCTCGCACTTGTCTCTGCGTTTTTTCATTGGATTGCCTTTCAGGCGATCGGCACACCAGCACCTGTCGCACTTGCGGTCTGGGTTGGGTTGATTTCACAATTCTTGCCAGTTGTCGGAACGTATCTTGCCGGTGTTCTACCAATTTTGTTGGCGTTTCTAGATTCGCCAGTCAAGGCGCTAATCGTGATTGTGTTCATCGCCGTCTATCAACAGCTTGAAAATTTCTTGCTCGCACCTCGAATAACAGCAAAGACTCTTGAGCTTCACGCCGCAGTTGCTTTTGGCGCCGCCATCGCCGGTGGTGCAGTGCTTGGCCCAATTGGTGCCGTGCTGGCTCTGCCGTTTGCGGCGATGGTGCAAGGAATTGTTGGCAACTGGGGCAATCGATTTGAAATCATTGACAACCCGTTGGTTGCAAGCAAATCTCCAAAGAGACCAAGTTCGAGAAAACTGTGAAAAAAACAAAAGTGAAGCACTCATCTCGGTTCGCAATGGCAACAGTTGTTGTCACGAGTTTTTTGCTCATTAATTCTGCGCTGACAAACGCTTCTGCTGACTCGTCAACAACTAGTTCAACTTTGCCCAATTCTGATAGCTCGAGTACTACAACTAGCACAACAACATCAACGGTTGTACCGGCTCCGACTGCAGCCGAGACTGCATCGCAGTATCCGACTCGTGCCTTGAGGTTTCCACCATATTCGCGCTTGAATCCGCCACTTTTGCCAGCAAAATCTGGTTCAGGTAGACGAGTGGTTTACAAAAATAATCTGCAATGGGTTTGGGTCGTTGATGCTCAAAACAATGTCGTGCGCACAGTTCCTGTGTCAGGTCGTCGTGGCGTGCCGAATCCGGGGGAGTACAAAGTAAATAGTCAGTCCTTGCGGTCGTACAGCCTCGACTTTGAAGGCGTGTGGTTCAACAACATGACTCGTTTTGCACTAGGACCTGCTGGTGGAAACATTGGTTTTCACGAGATTCCAACAAAAGATGGCAAGGTAATGCAAACAGAGGACCAACTCGGCACGTTTCAAGGCAGCGGATGTATAAGAATGTCAATTGATGACGCTAAATTTATTTTTAAGTTCGCCAAAGCCGGTACGAAAGTCGTTGTAGTCCCTTAAGCGAGTAAAACCAGTTTTTAGAATCTGGCGAGTTCGGTTTTTAACAAGTCAAGACCTAAGTTGCCAAGGTCAAGTGCGTATGCGTGCCAAGCACGTAAGTCAAAACTCGCACCGTGCTTGCGTTTTGCATCGTCGCGAAGCGACAACCAAACACGTTCGCCAAGTTTGTAAGAGATTGCTTGTGCTGGCCAACCAAGATATCGATTGATCTCTGATTTATTGAAAGCATCGTCGCTTGAAGAGCGCGCCGAAAGAAATTCAAGCGCTAATTCTGGTGTCCATGCTTCGCCAGCATGCCACTTTGACTCTTTTGGTATTGCGAACTCACAGTGCATGCCAATGTCAACGACAATTCTTGCTGCACGAAAGGCCTGTGCATACAAATAGCCAAGTCGAAACTCAGGTTTACCCAAGAAACCCAATTCATCCATCAAGCGTTCGGCGTAAAGCGCCCAACCCTCACCGTGTCCACTAACAAATTCGTTGCGTTGAAAGCGGGAGAGTTTTTCTGAGTTGACCGTCGCCATGCCAATTTGCAGATGGTGGCCGGGAACGCCTTCGTGATATGCGGTTGTCGGCTCACTCCATAACGGAAACCTTGTGCGACCGTTCGCCGGATACCAAGTTCGACCTGGTCGTGTCAGATCTTCGCTCGGGGATGTGTAATACATGGCGGCCGCGCCACCAGGTGGCGAAATCATTGCTTCAACGCGATGGATTTCTTTTGGAATGTCAAAGTGGTTTTCGCGAATCAAAAATGACATCGCATCATCCATAAGACCTTGCAACCAACTGCGCAGATTCTCTTCGCCTTCAATACTGTGGCTCGGGTCGGTGTCCAGAAAGTTTCGAACCTCATTCAGCGACATGTTTGGGTTAATTTCTCTGGCTGTTTTTACGAGTTCTGCATCAAGTCTTAAAACTTCTGCGAAGCCCCATTCATATGATTCGCGTGCGTCAACATTCATGCCCATAAATCGACGCCGAGCGAGCGCGTGACGTTCTTGGCCGACTCCGTTGCGTGGATCAGCAGCCGGTGCATATGTCTGGCGCAAGTAGTTTGCTGTTTCGCTCATCGACTTTGAGGCCGCGACTGCAGCCTTTCGTAAGTCGTCGAGCGGTGCGCCTTTAACGGTTGCAGCAGATTCAGCAAATTGTGTAAAAAAGCCTGGCGAACTCGGTGTTCCCGCCCAGGTTTCAAGTTGTTCGGCGACAACAAGTGCTTGACGACGTGGCGCAACTGTTTGGCGCTTGATTCCGAGATCCCAACTTTCGCGCATGCCAGCAAAAGCAGTTGGCACATTGCTCATGCGTTCAGCAATTGTCTTCCAGTTTTCTGCTGTTGCGGTTGGCATCAAGTCGAATATTCCGCGTGCCGAGTCGACATCGCCCGCAATCACACGAATTGAACGCAGGTGTTCACCTGCTTGATGTTCAAGTGTCGTCATCTCAAGCGAATTGCGTAACACGCCAGCAGCAAGCCGATCACGGTCGGCTGATATGTCGAGTGTGTTTAGAGTTGCGAGAGTTGAGCTCGTCACCTCGTAACGCTCTTCGTGACCGCGCGGGCTGTAGTCGGTCATTTCGTGATCATGACCCGCAATGCCGAGCGCGGTTGCGAGTCCTGGGTCGGTGGCGGCAAGTTGTTCGATGTATTGATCGGAAAGTTGATAAACGGGCGACTGATGCGTTGGATTTTTTGAATTTGCCATGTCTTTACCGTAGGCGGTTTTCATGTAATGCTCAAAGTGTGCCAAACCGCAAACTAGCCCTGGTTACTGGTGCATCATCGGGTATCGGTCGGCAGTACGCGATTTTTTTAGCAAAGAGCGGATACGACGTTGTCGTAGTTGCTCGTCGTGTTGAACTTCTTGAAGCACTGGCGATTGAGCTCAAGGCTTTTGGTGCCGAATCAAAAGTTGTTGTTGCCGATTTGTCAACAGATGATGGAATTCAGGCGACGATCAAAGAAGCACAAGATGTCGAGCTTCTCGTTCTCAATGCGGGTATTACTCGTGCGGCAAGAGTTGGACAAACAGATATTCAAGAAATGAATCGGTTGAATCGACTGCTGGCAACAGGTGTTGTCGAAATATGTGAGGCGGTAATTCCAAAAATGATCCAACGCAGAAGTGGTGACGTCGTAGTTGTCTCGAGCATTGCCGCATTTGTTGAAATGCCAAAGTCGGCTCTATATGCGGCGGCAAAAACTTATGTCATGTCTTACGGCAGAAGTGTGAACGCAGAGTTGCGCGGATCAGGGGTTCGGCTTTGCGTTGTTTGTCCTGGCTATGTGCGTAC
>JAEMTQ010000003.1:0-1936 GCA_016462185.1 Ilumatobacteraceae bacterium | reverse complement strand
AAATGAATTCGCGCATCTCCACAGCGAATGTGGGCTTTTGCCATAACGTTCGCGCCCTTCCAGTCAATTGCATAGTCCTCGGCGTAGCGATTCTCAGCCTCATCGCTAATTGATGCCGCAAAGTTGCTTAATTGCTGGTTGCAATAGATATTGAAAACATTTGGAGCGAAGTCGCCTCGCTGCAGACGTGCAGCCAAGTTATTTAACTCGACCAAGTTTGAATAAACCCGACGCCCGTTCATTAGGTGCGATTCAGATGCCGAAGAGATTGCTCGTTCATGAAAAACTAGGTTGTCAAGATTTTTTCGTGCGTAAGTGACTGCATCTGTAACTTTGTCAAGGTAACTCTTGTCATTTTCCATCAATAAAAATGTTGCGAGTTGCGAATAAGCGCGATCTCGCTCTTCGGTTTTTTGTGCACTCAACATGTCGGTCAATGTTGCGTTCTCGAGTAGCCCTGCGTTCTCTTCAAGCAGTTCTTGATTGACACGGCGCAATTCTTCAGTCTCTTGTTGAGTTTGAGCTGTTGACGAATTGCTCTGAGCGGGTGTACTTACTTTTTTGGTCTGCTCGATGGCGCGTTTTTTGGGTGGAGCAAGCACAAGTGTGGCGAGTGAGCCAACCGAAGCGGCAATCAACTGTTTCACAAGTTCATCATCGTCTTGTTGATGGAAGTTCTCAACTTCAGCGCCACGTGGCCAGACGACTGTTATCCAACTTGGGCTGATGATTCGCGCACCATACAGATCGTTAAATGCTTCTTCGGCAACATGAGAGGCAACATGGGCAACATGGGCGATACCTGCAAGTTGCAACGCAGTATTCGCACCTGTGATTGCGTTTGGCTTACCAACGGTTGTTTCTATCACTAACGGCAGGCGACGACTTGGAGCATCGGCAAATGCCGACAAAGACTGTCCGCCAATTTGATCTGTCTCAACCGAAACTTTTGCTCCGATTATTTTTTCGGCATCGCGAACTTTGAACAAGTTGACAATCTCAACAACGAGTTGATTGAGTCGTTGCTCTGGTTTGTCAATTGTTCGACGTGGCAGTAGAGCAGGCTTGGTGGGCCGCAATGTTCTACGCAGATCAAAATAGAGTTCATTTTTTGAGACAATTAGCGTGGCAGTCGTGCCGCGGGCGGCGGCTTGGCGTGAATCTTGTTCAAGCACATCAACACGAAAAATCGGGTCGTTTGGGCTATGGCGAATATTCACAGGTGTTGAATTCGTTCGATCTTCGAGCGGATGAACATCCTCAAGCCAACGGAACACAGCGTCGATTGCAGGCTGGCGCAAGTCTCTGTTTGGTGTTGCAATTGAGAATCCGTATGTCGTGATCACTACTTAGACGCTACCAATGCGCAATTTGGTGTTGATTTGGCGAACTAGTGTAAAAAAGTGTCAATAACCACGGTCGTAGGCGTCTTTGCGACTTGTACTTCTATTGCCTTCATCTGGCCACAAGTGGTTCGCGTTTTTGCGAAGGACTCAACCGAGGGTATTTCTCCGCCATCGTTTTTGCAAGGTTGCAGCGGTTCGTTGATGTGGACAATTTATGGAATAAATAAACCTGAAACACAGGTTGCAATTTCTAATGGGTTGTTGGTTATCGCATTATCAGCAATTCTTTTTGTTTGTGTAAAACACAAGCGAATCGCATGGTGGATTCCAGTTTTGACACTCGCTGTTGTCTTTATTTTGGGTTCCATCATCGCCAATTACTCAATGACAATGATGGGCTGGTGCACTGTTGCTATCGGCGCGCCAGCGATCATTCCCCAAGTTGTTCGTGTCTATCGAACTGAACATCTATATGGCGTCTCAGCAGCGATGTATGCACTGCTGTTTGTGTGCTGTCTTACTTGGTTGATTTATGGCGCGATGATCAATGATTGGTTTGTATCGCTACCAAATCTTGTTGGCACATCTGG
>JAEMTQ010000027.1 GCA_016462185.1 Ilumatobacteraceae bacterium | reverse complement strand
TTACGGGTTTAAATTTATTTACCGAAGTTGAATGTTGAAACTTCAGCAAGTGCGTCAGCGAAGTTTTGAACTGCAGAGTTGAACATGCGAGCGCCCATCTCGGCTGTGGCGAACGTCGGGTCGCCGATATGGCCTTCGACGAAAAAATCGTTCGAGAGCCAACCGAAACTCACTGAGCCACCAAAGCGAACATGTTTGTTCATGGCCATCTTTTCTGGAATGCGACGCACAGCCTTAGACATGTCAACCAAATCTGGTCGCAAGTGCAACATCACCGATGTCTCATCAGTACCACCGTGAATACCCATGCCGAGTTCACTCTCTGCAGAGCCGCCACCTTGATCTGGTGGCATTGACGGGTGCGCAGTAAAGGTTTGCAATCCGTAGTTGAGACGCAATTCTCGATTTACAACATTTAACAGTGCCGAGTTGCCACCGTGACCGTTTAAAAAAACAAGTTTCTGAGCATTCGTTCGCGAAATGCACCTACCGATATCGTCGAGCACACTCAGCATCGTGGTTGCCGAAAGCCAGATTGTGCCTGGCGCCCAGGCGTGTTCATTTGACTTCGTATACGTCAGAGTTGGCAACAGCCAAACATCAAGTGACTCGCCCACTTTTGCAACTGCCGCTTCGGCAACCGCAGTAGCCACCACTTCGTCGGTGTTGAACGGTAAGTGTGGGCCATGTTGCTCAATTGCACCAAGCGGCTGAACGAAAATCGATCGCGATGTAATTTTGCCTGCAACCTCTGGACCGCGAAGGTCACCTAGGCGTTTTATCGCTTTAGACATGGCACTAACACTATCTAGATGGCAATATGGAGCATGACTAATAGTGGCAGTAACTATGACTCGATCATCATTGGCGGTGGACACAATGGCCTGGTTTGTGCTGCATACCTCGCCAAAAGTGGTCAGCGAGTTTTGGTTATTGAAGCCAGGAGCGAAGTTGGTGGCACTGCTTCAAGCGAAGAATTCTCGGGAGTAACCGTAAATATCTGTAACTGCGATCATCTCACTTTTAGAACCACTGGCGTTAGCGAAGAACTAGACCTCGCAAAGCATGGTCTGAAATATCTTGACGTCGACCCAACACAGTTGGCTACCTCATGGGATGACAAGCGAATCTGGCCACACTTTCGCGATGTTGATCGCACGATTGATGTTATGAAATCAATGTTCAAAGACGAAGTAGATGGTTATCGCGCATATGTGCGCGATGCAGTGCCGGTGGTCGAACTGATCCTCGAAGCTGCAAGCCAACCGCCCACACGTCGGTCGCTCATAACAAAAGTGTTGGCACGACGAGCAAAAGGTGTGACAACGATGTTGCGCTGGAGCCGAATGTCATCGGCACAGGTCTTGCAAAAGTATTTTAAGTCTGAACTCTTAATCGGTCCCGCTCTCGTAACCGGCCCGACTGTATGGGGCATCTCGCCGCACACGCCAGGCACAGGTCTTGCTGCTCTGACTTATGCGATGCGCCATGTTTCTAAAGTTGGCCGACCAATTGGTGGCAGTGGCATGGTGCCGATCTCGTTGCGACGAAGCATCGAATCAAATGCAGGTGTTGTCATGACTAACGCTCGTGTCGCTCAGATTCTGTGCGAAGGATCAAAAGTACGTGGCGTCGCATTGACAGACGGCACAGAATTTTATGCAGACTGCGTAGTGTCGGCGTGCAATCCACACGACACGTTTTTAAAGTGGCTAAAGAATCCGCCGGCTAGTGCCAAACAAGTTATTGACAAGTGGCGCAAAACTCCACATTATGAGGGCTACGAATCAAAGATTGACGCTCGTATCACGGCGCTTCCAAAATATCGACACATTGATCAGCAGTTTTTTGATCGCCATGGTGTTGACCCGCTCGCCGCAACACTTGTCGTCAGTCCATCAACCGAACAACTGCACCAGGGTTTTGAGATGATCCCACGCGGCGAAATTCTTGAGCAACCCGCGATGCTTGTCAATCTTCCGTCAATTCTTGATCCATCAATGACGAATAAGTCTGATCATGTTTTCAGTCTTGAGGCGCTCTTCACGCCGTTCTCATTTAAAAACGGCTGGACTTCAAACGCCGAACCAAAGCGTTGGCTCGATAAATACGCCGAGATTGTCGAGCCCGGTTTCATTGATTCAATCGCCGATTGGCGATGCGTGACACCAGCAAATTATGAAACAGACTTCTTTTTACCAAAAGGCCACGCCACAAGTTTCGCTGGCGGACCTTTGGCTGCCTTGCTCAACTCACAACCCGAACTGACCCGTTACCGCACACCCATCGAGGGTTTGTTTCTTACAGGAGCCGCAACGTTTCCAGGTGCTGGTGTGTGGGGTGCGAGCGGTAAAAACGCGGCAATTACTATTCTCGCGAAATAAACGCGCTAGTTGATCAGGCGTCGCGAACGTTGAATTCGCGCTTGGCTACTGGATCTTTGTCGCTCCAAGGAAAATTGATCCACTCATCTGTCATCTTCCAGACGTATTCACACTTAACGATTGAGTGTGGCTTTTCGTAAAGCACCGCAATTCGTGATTCTTTGACTTGACCGTGGCAAAAATCGTTGACAAGTTTCAATGTGTGGCCAGTATCGGCGACGTCGTCGACGATCAAGATTCGCGAATCTTTAAGATCGACAAGATTCGGCACTGGCGGCAAAACAATTGGAATCGGCAAACGCTCATCGACGCCCGTATAAAACTCGACGTTCAGCGTGTATGTATTTTTTACTGAGAGCGCATAACCAAGAGCACCGGCAGCCATCAGCCCACCTCGCGCAATTGCCAGAATGATGTCTGGCTCGTAGCCATCTTGCGCAACTTTCACCGCTAACTCACGACTTGCAACTCCGAAAGACTCCCATGTCATGATTTCGCGTGCCTGTGTCAAAGTTCTAACTCCTTTTGAAAGTAAAAATAGATTATAGAACACGGCGGGTCTACGGGGCGATTTTCCTTAAACGAAATCGCTGAATTGACTAAAAATAAAACGTTTTTAGAGCGTCAAAATAATCTGGCCAACTTTTCGATACAACTTCGGGGTTTTGAACAACGAGCCCTGGCAGCCCTCTAGACAGCAGCCCAAATGCCATTGCCAAACGATGGTCATGATGAGTTGCCAAACTGGCAGCACTCAACGAACTAGGTGAAATGACCATGCCATCTTGCGTTTCTTTAATGTTTGCCCCTAATTTACGCAGCTCTCCCGCGAGGTCACCAATGCGATCACTTTCTTTAGCCCGAATAAATTCGACACCAGTTATGACTGTTGAAGACTGTGCAAATAGCGCAACAACAGCAAGTGTCGGCACACAGTCACTGATTTGGCTCATGTCAACTGTGATGCCGTTAAGTTTCTGATTGCTATCACGAGACACCTGCAGCCCGGCACTGCTTTGCGAGACCTTGCAGCCCATCTGAGCGAGTAAATCGGCAAATGCAACATCAGACTGCAAACTATTTCGCGTAAGGCCAGCGATCGTCACTTGCCCACCGCTAATCGCCACGGCAGCCAACGGATACGAAGCCGACGATGCATCTGGCTCAACTTGGTAACTCGTGCCGCTGTATCGCCCCGGGGCAATCCAAATTTTGTTGTCTGAAATATCAGTTTGCGCACCGAATGCACGCATCACACCTATGGTCATCTCGATATAGCCACGAGACACGACATTTTCTTTGAGTTCAATTTCTAATCCGCGAGGAAAGTACGGCGCGATCATCATCAGAGCACTCGTGAACTGACTCGACATACTTGCGTCAATTTCAATTTGTGCGCCCCAACTTGCACCGCGCGCAACTTCAACAGGCAGACAGCCGCTTTGGCCGCGTGATACGACAGATGCCCCGAGTTGACGTAGTGCATCATGCAAACCCGCCATTGGACGCCTACGCAGTGGCTCTGAGCCATCAATAGTTGTCGCACCGTTACGTAGTGCGCACAGTGCAGTGAGAAATCTCGACGTCGTACCTGCCAAATTGGCATCCAGACTTAAATTCGTCGAATCATCTAGATCGAGGCGTCCTGAAACAGAAACTGTGTCGTTATCTCGCGAAACTTTCACGCCAAGTTTTACCAGCGCAGTCGTCATCGCCTCGGTGTCATCGCCAGGTGCACAATTTGAAATAACCGAATCTGAATCAGCCAACGCGGCACAAACTAACGCTCGATTTGCAATTGACTTTGAACCTGGAACTGTGACTACTCGCCCACTATTCACTTGGGTCACGCGACAGTTTGAATACTTGGACGAAACTTACGCGCCATCAGACCCCCGCGAAACATCTCGGCACTCGCTTTGTCAATGATCAGCACCAATATTCCGCGGTCACCTTCGACAGAATGTGAAACTTCAAAGTTGGCGATGTTGACACCCAAGTCGGCGGCCAAGGTAAAGATTTCTGCAGCTGCACCTGATCTGTCAGGTATTGGTACACGCACTTCACAGACATCCATAAGTTCATGAACGCGACCCGGCAGGTTTGCGCGCGCATTTCTGGCAGCCGACAATCGAGCCAGTAATTCTTTGTCGCTCTGCTGATCAACTATCTTTCGCATCTCTGAGAGCCCGGCAATCATGCCGTCGAGCGCATCTAAAATCGCTGAACGATTCTCACGACAAATGTCGATCCAAATTTGTGGTTGACCTGATGCAACACGTGTCATGTCACGAAACCCGCCAGCAGCGAGTCGCAGAACTGCAACATGTTCTTCTGCTGTCACTTGCGCCAAACCCATCAGCGTCGCCGCAGTCAAGTGCGGCAGATGGCTGACCACAGCAACGAGGCGATCGTGACGTTGCGCGTCAAGCACAACAATCTCGGCGCCAAGCGATCCGATTATTTTGGCTAGCTTTTCGAAAGTCTCGTCTGATGACACAGCAGATGGAGTCAAAACCCAAACCGCACCCTCAAAAAGTGACTCGTCGGCGCCGTCTAGACCTGCAAGTTCACTGCCTGCCATTGGGTGACCGCCGACGAATCGCGGATCACTAATTGACTCAACTACTGATGCTTTGACTCCGCCTACATCAGACACAATGCCTTTTGTTTTCTTGAGCGCAAGTTGAACTTGTGCCGGTATTGCGGTAACGGGTGTTGCAACAAAACTAATTTCAGCATCTGCATCAATACCAATCGCTGAAATTATTTCGCGTTCTAGAGCAAGTTTTTCGGTCTCGCTGTTGGCGTCGCTACCAGAAACTGAGAAACCATTCTTCTTGAGCGCTAGAGCCAATGAACCACCGATTAGTCCGAGTCCAAGTACGTTTGCGCGTCGTGTAGCCACCTTCAAATTCTACCTTTGGCTTAGTTTGACGTCGCCTGATTTAAAGACACAACCTCTGCTGTTGTTAGATGACGCCACTTTCCAGGTGCCAGTGTTCGATCGATAAGTGGCCCGACACGAACTCGTACCAGTCGCTCAACTGGGTGGCCGACTGCATCACACATTCGTCTGATCTGCCGATTTCGTCCTTCGTGGATCACAATTCGCAGAACTCCCGGCTGAAGTTGACCAACTTCTGCTGGCGATGTCACCCCGTCGTCAAGTTCGATTCCGTCACGCAGTTTTTTTAGCGCGGACTCGCTTACGCCATTGCTTGAGCAATCAACATGAGCTAAATATTCTTTCTCAATTCCGAAACTTGGATGAGTCAGTCGATGCCCTAGTTCGCCGTCATTTGTCAAGATCAAAAGGCCTTCTGTTTCGGCGTCAAGTCGACCAACAGGAAACACACGAGGCTCTAGTGGCACGAGTTCAATAACGGTTTGGCGTCCGTGCGTATCTTTGGCCGTTGTAATCACATCAACAGGCTTGTTCAACAGATAATAAACAAGGCCAGGAGCAACCCCGATTGTTACGCCGTCTACTTCGACTTTGTCTGTTGCTGTTTTTACACGCCGACCTAAAACCGCAACCTCGTCGTTTACTTTGACCCGACCATCTTCGATCAGAATTTCGCACTCGCGTCGCGAACCCCACCCAGTTCGGGCTAGAACTTTTTGCAGACGCTCGCCGTCGTCGCTGGCAAGTTCACCGCTAATGCCAAAACCAGAGTTGTCAGGCATTGGCGTTAAAAGCCTGACCTATTGCTCGGGTGAGATTGGATCTTCGGCCGTAACGCGCAAACTTCTTTCAAGGGTTTCGACCACACTTGCGTCTGGCACAAAGTCAGCGATGCTTGGCAGGTCTTCAAGCGATGCAATGCCTAGTCGCTCTAAAAACAACGGCGTCGTACCAAACAGCACTGCTTGACCCGGGCCATCATCTCGTTGCACTTCGGTGATGTATCCACGAGCTTGCAGAGTTCGCATTACTGCCTCTGGGTCAACGCCACGAATTGATGCGATCTGTGAACGCGACAATGGTTGTTTATAGGCAATGATCGCCAAAGTTTCTAAAGCGGCCGAAGAAACTCTTACTTGCTGTCCGTCGAGCACAAATCGCTCGACGTATGGCGCCAAATCAGGGTGCGACTGAAAACGAAATCCACCTGCAACTTTGACAAGTTGAAAACCGTGACCTGCGGCCTCATAGGTCGTCGCTAAACGCTCGCATAATGCTTCGACGGTTGCCTGCGAAATCTCAAGCAGTTGTGCCAGAAGCGCGGGAGCGACAGGTTCCATCGCCACGAGCAGAATCGCTTCAAGTGCTCGCACTACTTCTGGATCTAAATTTGTTTCTTCTTTACTCATTTTCATCCCTCATAGTTATCAATTGCGATTGATTCTTCTTCAATGCCCATCCAAATAACTTGAATGTCACCAAATCGCATCACTTGATCAAGTTCAACTCGGCCTTGTTTATAAAGCTCGAGAATCGCCAAGAATCTAACGACGACTTCAATCTTGTCTGTTATGTCACCAACGATTTCACGAAAAGTCATTCGACCCAACTGACGTATCTGCTCGGCAACTGTCACAAGGGCTTCGGCGACACTCGCCCGAATCGGCGCAACGTGTTCAAGACCAATCACTTTTGGAGCTTTGGGTGCAGCCGCTCGCATGAACGCACGTTGCAAACGCAACGGGCTGACACCCTCAAGTAGATCTGGCATTAGCGACGCGAAGCGTTCTTCGGGCCCAGCCATGCGCGGAAAACTCAAGTCTGCACGACTTACTAGATCGCTGAAAACTGTCGCCACATCTTTGAATGTTTTGCAGTCAAGTAAACGAGCCAACAACAAATCGCGTTCTTCCCACAATGCGAGCTCTTCGTCTAGATCGCCATCATCTTTGCCAGGCAACAATCGACGAGTCTTTAGTTCAATCAGAGTTGCCGCAATCAGAAGAAATTCGGTCGCTAGATCAAGATCAATGTTCTGCATCTTGGCAACTTCGTCAAGGTATGCAGTGACAATATTTGAAAGTGAAACTTCATGGATATCGACTTCTTCTTTGAGAATTAGATGCAAAAGCAACTCAAATGGCCCCTCAAATGTCGGGGTCGAAACTGCGTATTTCATCACCTGCGAGATTACCTCCCCTGCCCATTCAATGTCGGCAAGTAAGGTTGCAATATGACTCGCGTTCTTTCATGCATCCAGCCCACTGGCGAGGTGCACCTCGGTAACTATCTTGGCGCTTTGCGCAATTGGGTCGCTGGCCAAGACAAGGCAGACGTCTTTCACGGAATCGTCGATCTGCACGCGCTTACCGTGACTGAAACGCCTGGCGTTATTGGCACCAACACCCTGCAGCTCGCAGCGATGCTATTTGCTGTGGGCCTGAATCCAGACGTGGCGACAGTATTCGTACAGAGTCATATTCCTGAACACAGCCAATTGGGCTGGATAATGGAGTGCACCGTCTCTTTTGGCGAACTCAGCCGAATGACGCAATTCAAAGACAAATCGGCAAAACGCGAAGCCGAGTTTGTTTCAGCTGGGTTGTTTACATACCCCGCTCTACAGGCTGCCGATATCTTGCTTTACGACGCGAACGAAGTACCAGTGGGTGACGATCAACGACAACACATCGAGATAACTCGCGATATCGCCATTCGATTCAACCATCGGTTCGGTGACACGTTTGTGATCCCCAAAGCAGTTACGCCAGCCAGTGGCGCACGAGTAATGGATCTACAAAACCCGACTTCTAAGATGTCAAAATCTGGTGATGATGATTCGGGAGTGATCTATTTGTTGGATGAACCAGCAAAAATAGAGAAAAAGTTCAAACGCGCAGTCACCGACAGCGACTCTGATGTGGTTTTTGATCGTGAGCGCAAACCTGGTGTCGCAAATTTGCTCGAAATTTTGGCTGCTGCGACGAATACAACGCCACAAAAAGCAGCCGAAAGTTACACGCGATATGGCGACCTAAAGTCAGCGAGTGCGCAAGCGGTGATTGCAATGCTTGAGCCAATTCAAATTCGCTACAAAGAGTTACTAAACGACAAAGCCGAACTTATGCGTCTCATCCACAAGGGAAACTCGCGTGCTCAAGTGGTGGCTAGCGCAACTCTCGCGCGGGCACAAAAGTCGATTGGTTTTCTAAGCAGCAATTAAATTTCGTCAGCTTGGCGCAATGCGGCCAATACGGTTTGCAGTTGTGGCGAGTCAGAAACTTCGCCCGCCACAAGTTGCCAAGTTTCTTCGTCGCTACCCGCTTGGCGCAACATCTGTGCGCCGATTTTTTCATGAGCGTGATATTTTGCAAATCTTGAGCCCCGTTCACCAACGATCGTCGCCAACACACGCGCAAACACACCCAAATTAGATTCAAGTTTGCCGACGTCGTGCAGCAATGAAGCTCGCACTTGTGTCGCAGTTGCTTGTGGGTAGATCTGCATAAACCGACTCATCACTTTTATGCTGTGCTTTTTATCCATTGGCATCATTGCCGACCACAGTGCAAACTCACTGTCTAACAAAGTCGTCTGCACAAGTTCAATTTGACTTTCACCGATCGGTGAGCGACTCAGCGCTCCGAAGAAACGCTTCGCTAAGTGCAACGGGCTTGTCATGGCTGCTTGCGGGCTCGCGGGTGCGCTTCTCGATACATCTCGTAGAGCACTTCGTTGTCGACTTTTGTGTAGATCTGAGTGGTGCTCACTGAAGCGTGACCCAGCAACTCTTGAACCACACGCAAGTCAGCCCCGTGCACCAACATGTGAGTTGCACACGAGTGACGCAATGCGTGAGGCGAAATTTCTTTAATATTTGCCAAGGCTGCATATTTTCGCACGATATTGAAAACCGCCTGACGTGATAAGCGCGTACCGTGCACGCCAAGAAACACTGCATCACTTGCTTCACGACTCGCCCACTGTTCTGGCACCAAAGCGTCGCGACCGCCCAGGTCAAAATAATCGCTCAACGCTTCGTGACATGGTCGCCCAAATGGCACAATGCGTTCTTTCGAACCCTTACCAAAAAGCCGCACAAGCGAATCTTGCATATCGATGTCGCTCATCGAGAGTGTGCAAACTTCTGCCACACGCGCCCCAGTTGCATAAAGAAATTCAAGAATTGCTCGATCTCGGCGAGCAAACGAGTCGACACCAGTTACGGCAGCCAATAGCAATGCAACTTCGTCTTCAGAAATCGCCTTAGGCAAACTGCTCGGCACCTTTACACCGTCGACTAGTGCTGCCGGATTCTCGGCTCGAATTCCTTCTTGAGCGAGATAGCGATAGAACATTCGCACTGCAGCAAATTGGCGCGCCACAGATTTTGGGGCTTTGCCGACTGCACGAAGATGGGCCACAAATCGTTCGAGGTGTTGCGGGCTTGCGTTCATCACATTTGCTTTTTGCTCTTTCAACCAAATCACGAAGCCTTTTATGTCTCGCTCATAAGCCATAAGCGTGTTTAGCGAGCGACCTTGTTCAACTCGCATCCAAGTCATAAACGTGTCCAGAGGGTCAGCAGCCATAATCTGACGCGTTACAGATAATGACTGAAGTTTTGTGCCACCATCAGCAGACCAATAATGGTTTTACCGTCGGTGATTTCGCCACGCTTGATCATTTCAAGAGTCTCATTAAACGCAATATAACGAATCGTCATGAATTGCTCTTCTGGTCCGTGACGATCAACCTTGGTTTCGACGAGATCTGTCGCCAAAAACAAGTCAACCCTTGCATTGCTGATACCGGGAGCCGACTCGTGACTGCCGATGCTGAGCAAAGTGCCTGCGGTGAACCCAGCTTCTTCTTCAAGTTCACGGCGTGCCGTAACAACCGAGTCTTCGCCTTGTTTGTCTCGCATACCCGCAGGAATCTCGAGAGTTTTTTCGTTAAACGGTGGTCGATATTGATTGACCAAAATTACTTGCCGCGCCGATTTCTCACCCAGCAAAGCCACAACACCGACCGCCCCAGGAGAACTGACGTATGTGCGAGTGAAATCGTTGCCGAGTGGATCAGAAAAACTGCCTTGCACTAAAGACCATGCAGCCCAGGTGTGAACTACTTTTTGCTTTTTAATTTCGAAGTCTGCCGTCATTGCGACAACCTCACAGCTTTGATTAGCGCGATACTGACTGGCTCGGAGTGTCAACAATTTCGATCGGCAATTGGGCCAGTCTCTGAGTGCGATATTTCAGCGCTGCAGCGATTAGTTCTCTGAACAACGGATGAGGTCGGTCTGGCCGACTTTTGAACTCGGGGTGCGCTTGAGTACCGACCCAGAACGGATGATTCTCAAGTTCAACGAACTCGACGAGCCTCTTGTCTGGCGATGTTCCACTGCACAACAAGCCAGCTTCTTCAATTCGAGTTCGATAGTTCGAATTGAACTCGTAACGATGACGATGGCGCTCGCTGACAACTGGCTCACCATAAGCGTTGGCAACTTTTGTGCCAGGTGTCAACACGGCGTAATAGGCACCAAGACGCATCGTGCCACCTTTTTCAGTAACTTCGCGTTGGTCATTCATCAGATCAATCACTGGGTGAGGTGTTGCCGCATTGAACTCGGTTGAGTTCGCATCTTTCAGACCCACAACATTTCGCGCAAACTCGACAGTCATAACTTGCATACCGAGACAAAGACCCAAACAAGGCACCGAGTTTTCGCGGGCATATTCGGCCGCACGAATTTTGCCTTCTATACCTCGTGGTCCAAAACCGCCTGGTATCACGATGCCATCAAGCGAGCCCATCGCTTCGTCAGCCAAGAGCCCTTCAACGTCTTCGGCTTGAATCCAAGTCACTTCGATTTGGGCGCCATGGTGAAAGCCGGCGTGTTTCAAACTTTCGATCACCGACAAGTAAGCGTCATGCAGATCTACATATTTACCGATCAAACCGATGCGCACCGGCGAGACCGACGCTTCGATGCGTGCAACGAGTTGTCGCCAATGTGACAAATCAATCGGCGCATCAATTCGCAACACATCGCAAATCACTGTGTCGAGACCCTCATCATGAAAAATCAACGGAAGTTCATAAATATTTTTGACATCAACAGCGTTGATCACTGCACGGTTATCTACGTCGCACTGGTTCGAAATCTTTCGCTTCAACGAGTCGCTCAGAGGTTCATCACTACGACAAACGATTACGTCGGGCTGAATACCACGGCTACGCAACTCGGTGACGCTGTGTTGTGTTGGCTTTGACTTTTGCTCGCCACTTGGGCCGATGAACGGCACCAAAGTTACGTGCACATAACAGACGTTGTCACGACCAACTTCGTTTCTGAACTGACGAATCGCTTCAAGAAACGGCAAAATCTCAATGTCGCCAACAGTGCCACCAACTTCTGTAATCACCACATCAACTTCGTCGTTAACTAGACGGTGAATGCGACGCTTAATCTCGTCAGTTACATGCGGAATAACTTGAACGGTACGGCCGAGATAATCGCCACGACGCTCGGCGGCAAGCACTGACTGATAAATAGAACCAGTTGTCGCATTTGATGCCCTAGTCAATGGCTCATCAATGAAACGTTCGTAGTGACCGAGATCTAAATCTGTTTCACCGCCGTCATCAGTAACAAAAACTTCACCGTGTTCAAACGGGTTCATCGTGCCTGGGTCGACGTTGATATACGGATCAAGTTTTTGCATCGTCACGCGCAGTCCGCGCATTTTTAGAAGACGACCAAGTGAAGAAGCGGTCAAACCTTTGCCGAGTCCGCTGGCGACACCGCCCGTTACAAATACGTGCTTTGGCACTTCGGGCTCCCGTCTGAGTTAACTAAGTGTGGCAAACCCACAGTGACTATGACGGAAGATAAGTATATACGGAAATCTAGGTTCGCCGTTTCTTCGGGCTTGAAGCCGAAAGCAAATCGCGGGCATGTTCAATCGCCGACCCTTGGGCAACACCACCAGAGAGCATTCGGGCGATTTCAGCCACCCGGTCGTCACCGTCGAGTGCCGTCGCCATTGCAAAAGTTTGCTTTGCCCGCACAGTTTTAGTTACGTTGACCTGGGTTTGCGCCGCAGCAGCCACCTGAGCCAAGTGGGTTACGACCAATACTTGATGTCGCTGACCGAGATCTGCCAATGCGTTGGCTACTGCAACAGCAGCAGTGCCACCGATCCCGGCATCAACTTCGTCGAACACGAGCGTGCCCGGGGCTTGGGTCAAGACAAGTCGCAAAGCCAACATGGTTCGCGCCAACTCACCACCTGAGGCAACTTTTGTCAACGGCAATAGAGGCGACCCAGGGTTGGCCGACAGCAAGACAACAACTTCGTCGCCCGGGTCGTCACCCACAGTGATCGCCAACGACGCATTGTTCATCGCCAAACTCTTTAAATGCGCTTCAACTGCACTTGCCAGTTTTGGAGCGGCAGCCCGACGTTTTGCACCTACAGCCTTCTCAGTTTTTGCCAATTCGGTAAGCGCACTTTTACGCTCGGCATCAAGTTCGCTCGCCCGCTGTTCGAAACCTTGCAAGTCACTCAGCCGCTCGCCGACTTCTTGACCATATTTAATTACATCAGCCAACGACTCGCCATACTTTCGTCGTAGGTCAACCAGTAACTGGCGTCGCTTGCGAATCTCTTCAAGTCGCTGCGGGTCTTCTTCTGTGGATTCTGCTTTTGCTCGCAAATCGCTAGCGACATCACTTAGTTCTTGCTGCAAGGCGCGAAGCCGCAGTGTCAAGTCATTTAATGCGTCGCGATGACCGAGAGCCGAAATCGCCTGGGCCAAACCATCGCCCGCCCCACCATCGTCGGCGATTGCCGCAACCGACTGCCACAACGCCTCTCGGTGTGCAACTGCGTCAGCCAGCAAGTCTTCTTCACGTTCAAGCTCTTGATCTTCATTGGCGTCAGTCAAGTTGGCGCCTGAAATTTCTTCAACTTGAAATGACAACAAATCAATTTCGCGGGCTCGTGCTCGCTCATCGCCACCGATGGCAGCCAAGTTGGCGTCGATCTCAGTCAACTTTGCTCGAGCAGCACGCAACTCGGTTAAATCAACACCAGCAAAAACGTCGAGCGCCATGCGTTGCGCAGACTGACTAAGCAAACTTTGGTGGGCATGCTGACCATGCAAATCGACGAGTGTCGCGCCCTGCTCTGCCAAATTGCCAACTGTGGCTAGTCGACCATTTACATATGCCCGCGATCGCCCATCAAGGGGAATTACCCGAGCCAGAACAATCTCGCCGTCTTGGTCGACAAACCGACCCTCAACTCGAGCCTCTTGTGCGCCGGGTCGAACAATGCTGGCATCGGCACGACCACCCACGAGCAAACTGATCGCTTCGACCAACATTGTCTTGCCCGCGCCCGTCTCACCAGTAAGGGCAGTTAAACCATTTGTTAAGACAATTTCTAGCTTCTCGATCACACCTAAATTTTCGATGCGCAACTCGCTGAGCACTATTCGTCTCCTAAACCAAATTTTGCACGCACGATTTGATGAAACTTTGGTTGCTGCGTAAAGCGAACAAAGAGTGCCGAACAACTATCGGCTTCATAACTTACGACGTCACCTTGATCAAGACTTGCAACGTGGCGACCGTCAATTGCGAGTTCTGCAGGTCGTGTGCCAACAACTTGCATGCTCAACGTTTCAGTTGGGCCGAGCACAAGACTGCGGTCAAACAACATGTGCGGCGAAACCGGCGTCAACAACATCGCCTTGTGGCGTGGCGAAACAACAGGACCTCGTGCAGACATTGAATATGCAGTTGACCCAGTGGGTGTTGCAACAATCACTCCGTCGGCAGAATAGCGCGCAAAAACTTCGTGGTTAATCGTGACGTCAAGCCACACAGTGTGACCAGACTGTTGACGCTCGATCACGGCTTCGTTCAACGCCCGCCAAGTTTGACTCTTGCTCTTCGACTTCAATGTGACTGCCAACATCATTCGTTCGTCGAGCACAATCACGCTTTTTTCGTCTCGTTTGATCCATTGCTCAAGCCGCTCAATCAAATCTTCTGGCTCGATCTCAGTTAAATAGCCGAGTGTTCCCATATTCACTCCCAAGATTGGCACTGGCGCGCCACCGAGCAACTCAACTGAACGCAGAATTGTTCCGTCGCCACCAAGACTGATCAATAAATCTGCGTCTTGCGTCGATCGATCTGAACCGAATTCATCTAGACCCAACGCACTTGCATCACCTTTGGGCATCCACATCTGGTGGCCATTTTTCTTCAACCATTTTTCTGCTTGGCGAATCAGCGGCACGACTTCTTGTCGCGTGTGGTGCGCGACAACGACGACATTCACTGCAGAACTCATATCTATCAATCTATTGAATTCAAGGCGCGAGTCGGGTGTATTTAGCCACAAGCAAGAACTCATGGTTGCCGTCATGGCCCCGAATCGGCGAATCGATTATGCCCTGCACAACACAACCCAACCCAGTGGCCATTGTCGCAACCTCTTGACAAACCCGACCATGAATCACCGAATCAGTAATCACCCCAGAAGCCTTGTCGGCTTCGTTCTTGCTGGCTTCAAACTGCGGCTTGACCAAAACAATTAGTGAACCGTCGTTCTTAAGTGCGGACAAAATTTGCCCCAACACTTCATGCACCGAGATAAACGAAAGGTCGACGAGAACGACATCAAACAGTTTGCCGAAATTCGGCTTGCCTGCTTTTACGAATCGAGCTATCTCACGAGCATTTGTGTTTTCGATAACTACAACGCGTGGGTCTTTGGCGATTTTTTCGTGCAACAGGTTCTTGCCGACATCGAGCGCCACGACCTCGTGGGCGCCATGTTGCAAAGCGCAATCTGTAAAACCGCCCGTAGATGCTCCAACATCTAGTACTCGCTTATCTTTTAAATCGAGATCAAACTCAGCAATCGCTGCTTCAAGTTTGAAACCGCCCCTGCTCACAAATTTCGGTGGCACGACCACCAAAAGCTCGTCGCTTGGCGCAACCATAAAGCCATGCGAAACCGCGATCGCGCCGTTCACTGAAACTATTCGTGCATCGATGGCTTGTTGTGCCTTAGCCTCAGTTTCAACCAACGACTTTGCAACAAGTGCTTTGTCTAAGCGCACTCGCTTCAATTTGCGACACCTAAATGCTTCGCTAGCCCCATCAAATCTTTAACTACCAAGGCAAATTTGTGTTGTGCTTGCAACTCATCGGCCTCATCTTGATCTACGACACCCGAAAGTGCGAGGGCAAATTTCGCGCCGATCGTTTTGGCAAATGCACCATCAGTTGAATAGCGGTCGCCAATCATCCAACACGAATCTAAATTGCTCAGTTTCAACT
>JAEMTQ010000026.1:9717-15795 GCA_016462185.1 Ilumatobacteraceae bacterium | reverse complement strand
GCACTAAGTGTTGCGACTCTGCCAAAAGTCCAGCGTGTGTCAATGAAATTGAGTGACGGCCGCACGATGAGCGCTTTGCAGTGGGGTACAGGTGCACCTGAAGTTTTGTTTGTGCACGGCAGTGCGCAAAACGCGCACACTTGGGACACCGTGATCTTGGCCATGGGTGTATCGGCTATTGCAATCGACATGCCGGGCCATGGCTATTCATCTTGGCGATCAGACGGCAACTATGAACCAGCAGTTTTGGCTCGTGACGTTGCGACTGCAATAGAAACTTGGGCGCCAAGCGCAAAACTCATTGTCGGAATGTCGTTAGGCGGTCTCACGACGGTTGCTCTTGCGGGGGCTCGCCCAGATCTTGCCCCGCGAATAGTTGTTGTAGATATCACGCCAGGGGTGAATTCGCAGAAGTCAAAAGCCATTACCGACTTTGTTAATGGTCCACAAACTTTTGCAAGTTTTGAAGAGCTTCTTGCGCGAACCATTGAACATAATCCGACGCGTACGCAAAGTTCTCTGCGTCGCGGAATCTTGCATAATGCCAAGCAACTCGAAGATGGTTCATGGCAGTGGCGCTATGACCGGTCGACTCACGCACCAGTAGAAGACGCCGCAAAAAAAATCGAGAGACTTTCAGCGTTGTGGGGTGTTATCGAAAATCTGAAGTGTCAAATGTTGTTGGTTCGTGGCGGAGTATCGCCAGTTGTAGACGACGCCGATGTTGCAGAGTTGCAACGACGTAAACCTGACGCTGAAGTTTTGGTTGTTGACGGTGCAGGGCACTCAGTTCAAGGTGATCGTCCAGTTGAGCTCGCGACTGCTCTGACTCGGATTTTGCAGAGCTAGTTAAGTATCTTTGTCTCATGCGTAAATTAGGTCGTCCAACTGCGTGCGACGGCGTTGACACGCGTGAGCGCTTGCTTGTTGAAGCCCGTCGTTGTTTTGCAACAGAGGGATATGACGCCACAACAAATAAAAATCTCGCCAAGTCTGCCGGCATCACCACTGCGGCGATTTACCACTATTTTCCCTCAAAGATTGAGATGTATGTTGCCGTGTTCATGGATGTGCAGAAACTTGTCTGCAGCACAATTGAAAACTCCGTTAGATCCGATCGGGAGATAACTGAAAATATCTCAAGCATGGTTGACGCCCTCGCGGCATTGACCGTGCGCGAACCGGCTGTTGTTTCGTTCGTGCTGAGCGTTTCGTCTGAAGCGCATCGTCACCCCGAGCTGATGCAGGCTGTTTTGCCCGTGCGCGGTCAGATCGGCCGCATCTTATTAATGATTTCTCAGCAGGCTGTTGAGCGAGGTGAAGTCAACCCAGAGATTTCGGCTCAGTCACTTGAAGACATGTTGATGGTCGTGTTGGCTGGACTTGCTCGATTCAATATGGTGTATCGCGACGCGCGACGAACCACCGAACTTGTTAAATCGATGAAACTTATGCTCGCTGGCTCTGCGTTTAAAGTGTCTGCAGCAGTTTAATTTTTCGTCGCCTTTGCTGAGTCGACAAAAAATATCGCCAAGCCAACCCAAACAAACGCAAAGCCCAAAAGTTTTGTCGTGTTGAGTTCTTCGTTGTAGGCGAGCCAACCCAGCAAAAAGTTGAACGTAGGAACGAGATATTGCATCGGTCCAAGGACGCTTAAGCGAACGCGGCGCGAAGCAGCACCAAACATCAACAGCGGAAGTGCGGTCATCAAACCGGTGAGCAGGACCAAAATCCATTCGGCAAGATTTGCCGTGTTCGGCACAGAGTCGGTGCGATTAAAAGTAATTAACACGAGAACGAATGCAGGCAAAACGAGCGCGACGACTTCGCCAGAGAGACTTTCGAGACTCGTAAGTTTGACCTGTTTTTTGAGATAGCCGTAACAGCTCCATGAAGTTGCGATGAGCAATGCTCGCCACGGAAGTTGCCCATAAGAAAAAGTCAAAATTACAATGGCGATAGTGGCGAGGCCGATCACGAGCCGGTGCGAGGTGCGGATTGGTTCGCGCAGCACGATGAAGCCAATCATCATCGTAAAAATTGGAGCAATGAAATAGCCGAGTGCAGTTTCAAGAACGTGATCATGTACGACCGCCCAAACATAAGTTGTCCAGTTGACGGTTAGCAAGATGCTGGCTAGAGCAACTCGTAGTCGAACTTGAGGCTCGCGCAATGCAATGACTAAATTTCGTAACTGTTTGTTATACATCAAGATTGCTAACAACACGATTGCTGACGTAACAATGCGCCAACCGATTAATTCAAATGCATTGAAATCTTTAAGAAATTTCCAGTAGATCGTGAGAAATCCCCACGTGATGTAAGCGCCAAGTCCGTAGGCAATGCCTGTTCGTTCAGTGGATTTAGACACGGCTAAGAACCCTAGTCAGTAGCCTTTAATTAATGGCAAACGAAGTTTTAAAGGTCTGGCAACAAGTTTTAGCCAACGCTGACCGTTTGCGCAACGAGAGTCTGCGTGAACTGTTTAATCAAGACAAATCTCGTGCCCAAAGCTTGACCCGGACTTTGAAAGATGGCCAGACAGAAATCGTCGCGGATTTTTCGAAGCAGTTGATTGATCAACAAGCTTTAGATTCGTTGCTATTGCTGGCCAAAGAATCAAAAGTTCTAGAGAAATTCGCCGAGATGTGTCAGGGCGCAAAAGTTAATCTCACCGAGGATCAGCCAGCATTGCACACTGCTTTACGAGCAGATGCGAAGTCGTCGGTGCTCGTAGACGGCAAAAATGTAGTGGCGCTAGTTCACGAAGAGTTGGCGAAAGTAAAAGCTTTTACAGAAAAAGTACGGGGTGAAAAGAAATTCAAAACCGTGGTCAACCTCGGTATTGGTGGAAGCGACTTAGGCCCTGCGTTGATCTATGACGCGTTGCGCGTCAGCCACGAACCGCAAATCAAGTGTCTATTTGTGGCCAATGTCGACTCGACTGAGATTAATTTGGCGTTGCGTGAGTGCAAACCCGAAGAGACTTTGTTTGTCGTCTGCTCGAAGTCTTTCAAGACTGCTGAGACGTTAGCTAATGCTCGGATCGCGCGAGTGTGGCTGGCCAACGGTTTAGGTTTTGACGTACACGACAAAAAGTTGGCCGAGCACTTTGTTGTTGTGTCTGCCAAGCCAGATCAGGCCGCCAGCGCTGGCGTTGTCGCAGCTAATTCGTTTCAGATCTGGCCATGGGTCGGTGGAAGATATTCGATTGCTTCGGCGATGAGTTTGGCGCCGACTCTTGCATTTGGCTTTGACGTATTTACTGAGTTCTTGGCTGGAATGCGAAGCGTTGACCAACAAATGCAAAATACGGCGCCAGAAAATAACGCAACTTTAATTCTTGGACTAGTTGATGTGTTCAATTTCGCTACAGGGCGTTACTTAAGTCAAGCAATATTGCCGTATTCGTCTGCCTTGCGGTTGTTGCCCAATTATTTGCAGCAACTAATAATGGAGAGCAACGGCAAGTCGGTGCGTCAAGACGGATCAACTATCGAGACTTCGACGTCGCCTGTGATTTGGGGTGGGGTCGGAACGAACTCACAGCATGCATTTATGCAGATGTTGCATCAGGGCACACAAGCCGTGCCGAGCGAATTCATTGGTTTTGCCGCGATCGACAATGTTGATGAGGCTTCACACGATGCGTTGATTGCGAATATGTTTGCCCAAAGCAAAGCGTTGGCATTTGGCTTGACAAAAGACGAAATCAAAACTGGTAAAGATGCATCGCATCGGTTGATGCCCGGAAATCGGCCGTCTACAACTTTGATCGCCAAGACGCTTGACGCCAGAACTCTCGGCGCTTTGATTGCGATGTATGAGCACCGTGTTTTTGTGTTTGGCGTTATCACGCAAATAAATAGCTTTGACCAATGGGGTGTTGAACTGGGTAAAACTTTGTCGATTGAAATTTCGCATCAAATAAATGATGAAACAACCAAAGAAACTTCGCAAAGTGATTCTGCAGTTAATGACTCTTCGACCAAAAGCCTGATTGGCTGGTATCGCCAGTCGCGAAAATCAAAATAACGCACAGTCAAGAGTTGCTTGGTGCGCCGAGGTAGGGGACCTACGCTTGGTATATGGCAGTCAAAGTTTCTCAAGCAGAACGGATGATGAATCTGCTTGCCTTGCTCGTTGATCGAGCGAAACCTTTGACTCTGCGCCAAGTTCGCCAAGAGTTGGGCAAGCAGTATCCCGATAGTGATGAAGCAGCACGTGCGGCATTTGAACGTGACAAAGCCGCGTTGCGTGAAATGGGAATTCCGATTGAAACAAAAACATTGGGTGGAGACGCCGCTGGCGAAGTTACATATTGGGTGAATCGTTCAAATTACGAACTCAGTGACTTGAGATTGACCGAAGAAGAGCGCACAGCGCTGCAATTGGCGGTGGCGACTGTTCACCTTGGTGCGCAGCATGGTGAGGAAGCACTTTGGAAGCTGGGCGGTGAGCGAATTTTGCGCAAGGCCTCGATGAGCGTGAATATCGGGCTCGTGGATCAAAACATGAGCATGATCACCGATGCTGTGATGAAACGACGAACACTTAATTTCGAATATAAGGGAGAGCAACGCCAAGTTGACCCTTACGGCATGCTCTCGCGCAGTGGGTTTTGGTACATCATCGGGTTCGACCACCTGCGTCGAGATCAACGTGTGTTTCGTGTTGATCGAATTGAAGGCCAAGTGATCGCTGGAGAAGCCCGTGCATTTAAAACCCCAGAAAACTTTGATGTTGCTGGAGCAGTGCCAACAGAAAAACAAATGTTGGCTGCAGGCGACGGGGAAGTAACCACGGCGGTTGTGCTGGTTGATGCTGCGCTGGCGGCTGGTGTGAGGCGTGAGTTTGGCGAATCTTCGGTGATTAAAGATCGAGATGATGGCAGTGTCGAGTTTTCGATTCCGTGCGCGAATCTAGATGCTTTTCGGTTGTGGTTATTCGCGATGGTTGAGAGTGCTGAGGTACTCGAGCCCCAGACTGTTCGTGAGCAAGTAGTGCAGTGGCTCGAAGAACTTTCGGCAGGTAAGTGATGGCGGCCAAAAAGAAAGCCAAGCCGACCCGCAAGCCGGTAAAAAAGCGCACGGCGAAAAAAAGTACTGCAAAAAAAAGTGCCGTAAAAACTGTCAGCCGACCCGCACGCCGCGGTCCGCGTAGTGCCGCCCAGCGGGTGAGCGTCTTGTTGGTGATGTTGCCGTGGATTATGCAACGTCAACGAGTAAAGATTTCGACAATGGCCCGTCAATTTAATTTGACCGAGGCTGAGCTCATCGAAGATCTGCAGATGGCCGCCGTATGCGGTGTGCCGCCGTATACGCCAGACGCGTTGATTGACGTATATATGGATAACGGCATGGTGATCGCCGAAGTGCCGTTGGTCTTCTCACGGCCATTGAAACTGAGCACCGCAGAACTATTTGCCGTTTCGGTGATGGCACAAACGGCGATGCAGTTGCCGGGTGCAAACAAAAAAGGCCCGCTGGCTTCAGCGTTGACCAAACTTGCGCCACTCATGCCTTCGGGTGCTGAAACGATCAAAGTTCAATTACCCAAGGCTCGTTATGTGAAAGAACTTTTGACAGCCGCAAGTTCGGGCGAGCGTCAAGAGATTGAGTATTTTTCGCCCGCGACACAAAAGCGCACAATGCGAACAATTACTGCCCGAAAAGTGTTCGAGGATGCGGGTCGATGGTATGTGGCGGCTGACGACCATTTGTCGGGCGAAGATCGAGTTTTTCGAGTCGATCGAATCGAACAACTCTCGGGAACCGAAATATTTGATCAATTGCGAGAAGTACGTGATGACGAATTGCCGTGGTTTTCAGAGAGCTTGCAACAGGTGACCCTGCGGGTTCAGAAATCAGCGCGCTGGATCGTTGAGTCGTACCCATACGTCTCGCGAGTTGATAATGCAGACGGAAGTGTTGACCTAACGATGTCGGTTACTTCTAGTCATTGGTTGGGTCGACTTTTGTTGCGTGCGGGCAAAGGCGTGAAAGTGCTTAAGCCTGCTCAGCACAAAAATTTGGCGACCGAGACGGCACGAAGCGTATTGTCGCGGTACTCGGCCAG
>JAEMTQ010000026.1:0-9617 GCA_016462185.1 Ilumatobacteraceae bacterium | reverse complement strand
ACAAAAATTTGGCGACCGAGACGGCACGAAGCGTATTGTCGCGGTACTCGGCCAGTAATTCAGCTAGCTAGTTCTTACGCGCCGAGGTGCGTGGCGAGTTGTTCGGTAGTCGTGATGTTGTGTGCGCCTAGCAAATGTGGCAAAACAAGTGCAGTGCCAAGCGCGTCGGCGAGCGCATCGTGTGGTCGAGTGACGACAACGCCGTAACGCTTGGTGACATCACCGAGACGGTGAGAGTTCGTTCGTTTTGGATCTAGAGCACGCGACAACTTGAGCGTGTCAAGTGGGCCGTTGTATTTGATTTGAGTATTCAAACGGTCTGCTTCACCGTTAAGAAAGCCAATATCAAACTTGGCGTTGTGCGCTACAAAAATAGTTTCATTCAAATAGTTATTTAGTCGTGCGATCATTTGCTGTGGGGTGATGCCGCTACGCAAATCAGATCGCTTGATGCCATGAATTTTGAAAGCACCCAGCCGACCGGGCTTCCAAAAGAATCGTTTGATAAAAGTCTCATATTGTTCTTCGATGGTGCCGTCGCTGCGGCAGATGACTACACCGAGTTGCAGAACGAAGTCGTCTGTGCCGGAAAGGCCCGTTGTTTCGGTGTCGACAACCGCGAATCTGAGGTCGCTAAGCGATTTGTTTTCTAAGAACTGAAGCATTGAGAGGAAGATACCCGACCTGTGTTGTGGCTCTGTCGGTCAGAGCTATTTGTTGGCGAGTGCTTTGGCGAAATTCTCGCGATCAAAGTAGTCGCGCCACAGAGCAATTTTTGACTCGCTGACTACGAACAAGCCAGCAACGTCAAGTTCGACCCAACGGCCATCAATTTGAAAGCGGTCGGTGCGCTCGTTCATGACGACACCGTGTTCGAGGTCGCCAGTTGCAACTTGATGGTGGATTATCCACTCATATGACGAACATTCAGCAAGAAAGCCACCGAGTGTCTGCTCAATTGCGGCTCGGCCGAAGACTTTGGTTATCGGAACATTGTCGTATTCGCAGTCTTGCGACATCATGTCGAGCGCTGCCGTCAAATGATGCCCTTGGATTGATTCAAAAAATGAAGTAACTAGCGAATCGGGGTCTTTAGGGACTGAAGGCATATCTTCAATCATGACACGCCGCAACGTGTCGGCTCAGCGTTTCAGTTGTTGAAGTCTTTGGTCACTTGTGAAGGCCGCAGGATTTTTGCGCGGATGCCGATGGGTGCGATGACTTTGAATCCTGCAAGGTGTCTTTGTTCTTCGTTTTCACCACCCCAAAAGCCGTATTCGTGGTTTACTCGGGCGAAGCTGCGGCATTGGCTTTTTACGGTGCAACAATCGCATAATGTGCTCGCTTTTGCTTCTCGGCGCATGCGGGCCTGTGGTCGTTCGGAGTTTGGAGCGAAGAACAAGCGACGCTTGCCTTTGCAATTCGACTGCTCTCGCCACTTGGCAAGTTGTGTCAATGCTTGCATAGATTCAACGCTCAAATACTCGTCAGAGTTATCAGGGTTATCAAAGTCGTATATCATAAATGGTATAGTATTTTTGCGATAATTTGAGCGTGAACCTTTGCGCAAAGATTTTTTAATTACAAATTTGTAATTTAGAGAAGTTCGGCAGCCAGGCTGGCAACTTCACTGCGTTCGCAAGACTCAAGAGTTATATGACCAAAGCAGCTTTGGCCGGCAAAGGCTTGTACAAGAACCGCTAAAGCGTTGTTTGTTTCGCCCATATAGGGAGCGTCAATTTGGCTGGTGTCACCAGTAAAGATGACTTTCGTACCGTCGCCAATTCGGGTCAGAATTGTTTTCAGAGTTGTGGGTTCGAGGTTCTGGGCTTCGTCGACGACAACGATTTGGGCCTGCAAACTGCGACCTCGCAAGAATGTGACCGACTCAAGAGTTAGTTGGCCCCGATCAATCAGGTCGTCGATCAAGCCGCGGGCGTCGCGACTCGAACGATCGTCTGTCAGCGCGACTACTGCATCGTGAATCGCCGACATCCACGGATCAAGTTTTTCTTCAAGACCACCGGGAAGAAAACCGACATCGGCGCGACCAACGGGGACCAGCGGTCGATAAACAGCCAAGCGCTCGTAGCGATGCTGCTCAACAACTTGTTCAAGGCCGGCAGCAATTGCCAAGACTGTTTTGCCTGTGCCTGCGCGACCATCGAGGGCGACAACCGTGATTTGAGGATCAAGCAAAAGTTCGAGGGCAAAGCGTTGTTCTTTGTTGCGTGCGCGCAGCCCCCAGGCTTCTGGCGCAGTTTGTTGCATCAGGCGCAGTTCGTTGTCGCGACAGCGGGTAAGTGCCGACTGTGAGCCACAGCGCAACACGGCGAAATTGTTCTCATAGAGCCCTTCGGCTTGACTGATTTGCGACTTTTCAATGCCCTCTGCTTTGTATAACGTGTCGATTACTTCAACCGAGGTGTCAAACGTTGACCAACCCATCGGTTTTTCAGAACGACCACCGCTAACTGGTCGGTGCTCGAGTGCAGTGAGCCCCAGGTGTGCAGCCTTGATGCGTAAAGCAGCGTCGTTTGAGACGACGCAGGTTGGTGAAATTGAGGCCTGACCAAGAGCGGCGCCGATTATGCGGTTGTCGGGGACCTTGGGGTCAAGACCGTGCTCTATAAGTAGGTGATGTTGAATGCCATTGACTTCGATTTGAACTGTTCCGCTTGAGTCGTTGCCGTTGACTGGTGTTGGATCTTTGAGAGAACCACCAGCTTTGCGACGCAGATCTTCGATCGAGCGAAGAGCACTGCGTGCTGAACGACCCACGTCATCCATTCGTGTTTTTAGTCCGTCAAGTTCTTCGATCACAGTTAGCGGAATGACAATCGCGCAGTTAGGAAAACTGTGCAGACAGTTTGGGTCGGCAACCAAAACCGATGTGTCGAGTACGACTCGTGAGCCGACGGGAGTTGTGAACGACTCCGCATACTGCTCAAAAATTTTTTCAGAATTTGAAATTTGAGTTGACAACAAAATTAAGTGTGGTCGGTGGGTGTAGGTCGATGGTGGATGGGAGAGGGCAAAAGTGCTCTTGCGAGGGCGAATTTATTGGATTTTTAAAAATTTGTTTAAAATTTCTTTTTGGGGCGAAAAATTTACCTGCGTTGCGGAGTCCTGGCCATAGTTTTGGCGCGGAGGTTAGAAACTGAGCGCAGGTTTATCCACAAGCGGACTTTTGTCTTTAACTAGCACGGACCAAGATTCGCGGTCACTGTAAAACCCATATACCGTATGGGTTTGGCGGGGTTTGATGAAGATTCATCAAGTGTTGAGTCTTTCAACGCGCAGCCAAAAATCGACCAAAAAATGTGACTGGTGAGAATGTTTTCTCGGAAAATTTCTCAGAATTTTGAAATTCAGATCAGGTGAGGCGAATCGCACAAAAATGTTCGCAATGCTTGCAATTTCTTCTCAGATCTATTCAAATAGATGTTCAACGGTAATCCGTAACCGAAGAAAGCAAGGTAATAGAAATGACTAAAGCAGAATTGATTGATGCAGTGTCACAGAAAGCAGGAGTGTCTAAGGCAGATGCCGAACGCACAATTGCAGAATTCTTTGACCTCGTCGTCTCATCCGCTATGAAAGGCGACAAGGTTGCTTGGCCGGGCTTCGGCTCGTTCAGCACCTCGAAGCGAAAGGCTCGCATCGGCAGGAATCCTCAAACTGGGGCTCCCGTGCAGGTGAAAGCATCAACTGCGATGAAGTTCAGCTCGAGTTCAACACTCAAAGCTGCTCTTAATCCAAACCGCTAGACAAGTAATAACAAACAACAAGGAGAAATAACATGGCAGCAAAAAAGCGCAAGAAGGCCAAGAAGGCCGCAAAGAAGGCACCTGCAAAGAAGCGTCGTAAGGCTAAGAAAAAGAAATAAGGCCTTAAGCCACTTCAAGCAAGTTGGTTCGGAATACCGTGAGAAGAGGGGCTTCGGCCCCTCTTCTCTCTTTGTACGGGATGTTTTAGTTCTCTAGTTGGCGAGCAACAGCCAAGTCATCTGCGGTGTCGATGTCGACCGCGAGACTTTGATCGCGGATAACGCGCACTGATAATCCAATTTTTTTGGCGCCTTCTTGATGGGCCGAAAAGCTGTTTTTGCCGTAGCAAAATTCGAAGTCAAAATTTGTGGGCAAAACCATGACGTTTGTGCCGTCTTCGTGGCGATCGGGCACCAAGGTGATGGACGACATCAGGGATTCAACGCTTTGGTCGGTGAGAAGTTGGTCGAAGCCAGTTGCCAAGGGCAAGTCGCTATGGCTGACGATCGCGAGTTTCTTGCCGTGATTCTTGGCGAAGTCAACCCCGGCACGAACGGCGGCATTGAGACCGACCTCGGGTTGCCAAACGACTTTAACTTTATGATCTCGTGCCCACTGTGCGACGTCGGCGTCATCGCAAACGATGTATGTTTCGAATTGCCTTGCAGCTTCGACCACGCGGTCGGCGCAATATTTTGCCAGGACGAATCTTTCGGCTGGCGTCAACAAATCAGACAGGCGTTCTTTGGCTTGATGAAATGCCTTGACCGGAATGACCACGGCAATGCTTGAGATATCAGGTGCTGACCGCTGAGAAGGCACCTGCGAAGCCTACGGTTGGGGACTGTTATTAATAGTGCCCGCATACGCTGAGGGGCGTGGAAAAGCATGTGGCAGTTGTTGGTGCTGGATCTTGGGGTACGACTGTGGCCAATGCGGTTGCCAAGAATCAGTCGACGATGTTGTGGGCACGACGTAGCGAGTTGGCCGATCAAATTGCGACACGTCACGAAAACTCTGATTATTTACGGGGCATAACTCTTGTTGAAAGTCTGCAGTGCTCGTCGCAACTAAAAGACGTTGTCGCCAATGCGTCAATGGTGATGATGGCGGTGCCGTCGAATGGATTTCGTGATGTCGCGACGCAAGTAGCAAAGTATGTCGACGCTCAAGTGCCGATTGTGAGTCTGGCAAAAGGTTTAGAGCGTGATTCGTTGAAGCGAATGAGCGAAGTGGTGCGCGATTTGATGCCACAAAACGCTGTTGCAGTGTTGACCGGACCAAACTTGGCCCACGAGATTATGGCGGGGCAGCCCGGCGCAACAGTTGTTGCGTGTAGCGATGAGCAGATTGCAAAACTGATCCAAAAAACTATTTCGTCGCCAACATTGCGCGTGTACACAAACGACGATGTCGTAGGTTGTGAGATCGCTGGGGTCATAAAGAACGTGATTGCGATCGCGGCGGGCATTGTTGAGGGCATGGGTTTTGGCGACAACTCAAAAGCCACGCTGATAACGCGCGGTGTGGCCGAGATGTCGCGTCTCGGCGTTGCGCTTGGGGCAAACCCAAACACGTTTATGGGCTTAGCTGGCTTGGGTGATGTTGTTGCCACGTGCGCTTCAGCCAAGAGCCGCAATACGGCAGTGGGTGTGCGTCTTGGGCGCGGTGAATCAATCGCAACGATCACGCAGTCAATGTCGATGGTGGCTGAAGGTGTGCGTTCTTCGTTGTCGGTGTTGCAACTTGCGCAGCGCTGCAAGATTGAGATGCCGATCACTGAACAAGTTGCTGCGGTCTGCGAAGGCAAAACCAATGCCCAAGATGCTCTCGTGCAGTTGATGGCGCGGGCAAGTAAGTCTGAGTTTTACTAATGCGTGCAGTCGGGGTGCGTGGCGCCGCTTGGAGCGCCGGTGTTTCAGCTTGGGGCGACTTGTTTGTCGAGGATCAAGAACGATTGCGCTGGTTCATTGCTGCTGACGATCGCTGGTATCGACCTTCGCGCGAGACGACTGTGCGACAGCGTGAAGTTTCTGGTGTGCCCGTGATCGAAACACGAATCAAAGTGCCAGGGGGCGACGCGGTGCAGCGCGTTTATGGTGTGGCGAATTTTGGTGGCGCAATAGTTGTCGAGATTTATAACGATTCGTCGTTGCCGTTTGCTGTGGCTTTTGATCGCGGAGACATTTCGACGATGCGGGAGCCAAGCCCGACTGGTGTGCAGGGCATTGATTTGCCTGCGGGCAGTGTCGTGTTTCCAGTTGGGCATCACGCCACGATGCGTGCAGCGATTTTGGTTGGCGCTGGTTTTGATGCTGCTAATCGACGCTTAACTGCGCAAGAAATTGAATCACTGCCAAGTTTTGAGCAAGTTGAACGCGGATGGCTCGGCGCTTTACAAATTTCGAGTCGAGTTGACGTGCCCAATCTCTCGTGGTCATCGGTCTTGACGTCACAAAGATGCAAAGTTTTGTTGTCTAACTCAGCCGAGTTGGCTGAGAGCAGCGACATTAGTTTGGTAGTCGATTTATTGTTAGACCGCGCTGAGCGAGTGCGCCTTGGTGATAAACCTGCGCAGTGGGTTGACGAAGTCGCGGTCGCCACCGAACGGATCTTGAAGCAGTGCGCAAAAACGCAGTCAGTGCAGTGGTTTGAAGAGCGGGCACTTTTAGGTGCGGGCATGGTATTGAATCGCGCTGGTGAGTCGCGTGGGCTGCAAGATTTTGTCAGCGTATGGTCGCGTCTTGCCGAAGCTGGTCGGATTTCTGATTTAGCGCTAGCGAGCCCAGAGATTGCTGGCACGGTGCGACAGATTGCTTGGATCGAATCGCAACTTGTTGCGCAACGCCGAGACGGAGTGATTGAAATTTGTCCGTGCGGAATCGACAAGTCGTGGCTGGGTGTGAATTTTGAGTGTCACAAACTTTTAGCATCACCCGAGCACTTGATTTCGTATGCGGTGCGTTGGCATGGAGAAAAACCAGCACTGCTGTGGGAGATTGACGGCCCAGTTGGCACCAAGGTTGCAGCTAGCGCGATTGATCGCACATTTTCGAGCACCGAGATGCGAGGCGAAACTTTGCTTAGTGGGTTTACGTCTTGATGTTCACACGAAGTGAGACGATTTACGGTTTTGAAATAGGCTCGGATCAGTGACTAGTAAAGACGTAACGCCAAATTTGTCGCCTCTGAAGTTGACCGAATGGACGTCATGTGGTGGCTGTGCAGCCAAATGGGGTGCGGACTTGCTGAAAGATCTAGTTGGTGAACTTGCTGTAGGTGCTCAGCCCAAGATCGACCCGGCACTTTTGGTTGGTCTTGCGCCGTTTGACGATGCTGCTGTTTATCAAGTCACCGATGAAGTAGCAATCGTCAGCACTACAGATTTTTTTCCACCGCTTGTTGACGACCCCGAAGATTTTGGTGCGATTTCTGCGGCTAACGCATGCAGCGATGTATTTGCAATGGGTGGTCGAGTTGTGATGGCAGTGAATATCGCGGCTTTCCCCGAGCACTTTCCAAGTGAAGCGATTTCGCAAATTTTCGCTGCGGCGGCTCGCGTCGTCGAGCAAGCCGGTGGATCTGTGGCGGGCGGGCACACGATACGAAATCCCGAACCGATCTTCGGGCTGGCGGTGCAGGGGGTTGTTAATCCGAAACGAATATTTCGAAAAGGCGGGGCGAAAGCAGGCGATATTGCGTTGTTATCAAAACCACTTGGCACAGGCTTAACGCTGGCTGGTGGGTCGGCGAGTGATAAGGCCGTTGCGATCGCCGGCATGCGCGAGTTGAATCGCATTGCGTCCGAGCAACTGCAACAACTTGGCGCCGACGTGCACGCAGTAACTGATGTAACGGGTTACGGGTTGGCGGGGCACGGTTGGGAGATGGCACAGCGTTCGGGTGTGCAGTTGGTTTTGCGTGCGGCGATGTTGCGCGCGTACCCAGGGGCGTTCGATGCCGCGCAACGCGGCGTGAGAACAGGTGGCGACCCCCGCAATCGTCAGTATGTTGCGCAGCACTTTAGTTTTGATGCCACAACTTGTGACGATGCAAGTGTGGCGTTGTGTATGGATCCGCAAACGAGCGGAGGCTTGTTGGCCGCAGTGACACGTGAAGCGGCAGAAAAACTTTTACGCGACAAAATGTGGTGCAAAGTTGGTGAGTTCAGTTCATCGGCGGCCAGTGTGCATTTGTGTTAGCAGTTTTTGTTGAGGATTGATGTCGACAAAAAAAATTAAGCCGTGGCCAAGCGCGACGCGAGAGCGAGCGCTATTTGATCGTGGCGCGCACACAATTGTTGGCGTTGATGAAGTCGGTAAAGGCAGTTGGGCTGGGCCGCTTGTTGTGGGTATTGCGATGTTGAGTCGCGAAATGGTTATGGGTGAAGAGCCTGCAGTCGCGCTCGGTGGTGTGCGGGATTCAAAGCAACTGTCTGAAGCGCGCCGAGAAGAGATGTTTGAGCAGGCTGCAGCAAATTGTTTGCGTTGGTCAACTGGAATGGCGAGTGCGCTTGAGTGCGATCAACTCGGGATGGTCGAAGCCCAACGACTTGCTACGGCGCGTGGATTCGCCGCGCTCGGTGGCGTGAATGTAGACGTCGCAATTGTGGATGGCCGATGGGATTTTGTCTCGCCCCACGCGCGCAAAGTGATGCTTGAAGTAAAAGCCGATGCAGATTGCGTATCGGTCGCCGTGGCATCAGTTTTGGCAAAAGTTACGCGTGATCGCATGATGCGAGCGCTGGCGACTGATTATCCGCAATGGCACTTTGATACCAATAAGGGTTATCCGTGTCCGAAACATCGCGCTGCGTTGCAGGGTTACGGCCCGTCGGCAATTCACCGAACTTCTTGGGCATTCATGCCCAATTATGTTCCGTGGATGTCTCGCTAGATTTTCGAGGTTTCTGCGCTTTCGAGTTTGCGTTCGTAGATTATGACGGCAAATAGCATCGCAAATGCCAGTGAACCAATCAGCCATACCGTCTCTGGCGCCGGTCCGAAGTTCCACCACCATTCGCGTGGGTTGTTGAGCGATTTTGAGATGAAAACGTCTTGGCCAGTTGTGTAGCGGCGGATTGTGTCGCGCAGTGCGATCGAGTTTGAGATTGTTGCAAGTATTGCGACTGTCAATACGAGCGAGTTCGGAAAGCGCGCAGTTTTGTTAGCGGCAGCAATGATCACGATGCCAAGAAAGAACGGCAAAAAGTATCTTGGTTGAATTACGTTACCAACTTTGGTAAACGTCTGTTGGTTGGCGTAGAGAATTGCCGCACACATCACAGCAAATAATCCACCAAATATTGTTCTGCGCGCGTTGTCTGATTTGTATAGTGCAAAAACTGTTGTTAATAAAAAAGCTTGCAATGCAAACAGCCATACGGTGTGTGTCATTTCTAATTCAAACCAGCCAAGCCCCCAACCTCCGAAGAAACCCATAACAAATCTCGGTAGGTTCAAAAAGTTTTGTAGCAGCAAATTGTTTGCAGTCGTCTTGACCCCTTCGGTGACTTCGAAGCGTGAGTCAGTAAAAATATTTACTCGTCCGTATACATCTGCAAAATAGCTGTAGATAAAAAACAAGATTGGCAGAATCGCTGCGCCAACGAGAGCTGTTTTCTTATTCAGCTGAAGGTTTCTTGGCGCAAACTCTGAATAAATCACTGCAGCCCCAAGCAAAAGGAGCACGTATTTGCCTTCGTAACGTGAAGAATTTGTAAACCAAACTGAAAAAACTGTGAGCAGACTGGCGGCGATGAGCATTTTTTTGTCTTTACGATTCCGAATTGCAGTGATCAAAGCAAAGACAAAGCATGTCGTGCCAATGAGCGTCCAACTTGAAGTA
>JAEMTQ010000091.1 GCA_016462185.1 Ilumatobacteraceae bacterium | reverse complement strand
AAAGCCCGGGGCATTTTTTATCAGCGCGAGGGGGCGCTGAAATTTGAGTTAATTAAGTTACGAATTACTTCGAGTTGACTTTCTTAGCTTGAGCTTCTGCAGCAGTCTTCAGTGCACCTGTAAGTGGTGCGTAACCGAGCGCTTCAGAGTTTGCAGGTGAATAAGTTGTCAAGATCCATGTGAAGAAATCAGCAACAACAGCATTCTTTGCGCTCTTGGCCGTTTTTCCAAGGCCGTAAGTTACCGCAACTACTGGGTAGGCAGCCGTGTTGGTTGCTTGCTTGTAGTCGAAGGTTACGAAACCAACTGAGTCAATGCTTGCACCAGAAACGAACGCAGATGCAGCGGCTGCTGTTGGTCCAACAAATTTACCGGCGGCATTCTTCACGTTTGCTGATTGCATACCCTTAGCAGCGCGAGTTGCGTCAGTTACGAACGAAACTTCGGTGTAGCCAATGGTTCCGTTTGTATCAGCAACATAGTTCGACACGTTTGCCGAACCGCTTTGGCCTTGGAATGTCGCACCATACGAAGCCACTTTTGCCGAACCACCTGGAATGCACGATGTGAATGCATCATTAGCTACCCAGTCTGGGTTCGCCGAGTTCTTCATAAAGTTGCAAAAGTTGTTTGTTGTGCCCGAACCGTCTGAACGGTAGACAACTGTGATTGCCTTATCTGGCAAGTTCACGGCGACAACCGAATACTTGGAGACTTCTTTGCCAGCAACTTTAACTGAATAGTTATTTGCGCTATCCACTGGTGCCTGAATCGAAATTTGACCTTTGGTGCCGATCGTTGCAGTCTTTACTGATTTCTTTTTTGTGTTGTCGTAAAGCTCAACAGTCTTTCCCTTTGATGATTTCAATACTGACGGCACCAATGTCACAGTTACTAAAGCTGTATTTAGAGATGGTGTTGACCAAACTGAAGTCGCGCCCTTAAGGCCGCTCTTCTTCAACGAGTTCGCCCACGCTGGGTTGGTCTTCATATCGTTGGCGATTGACGGATCATTCCACTTGGTGATTGTTCCACCGAAGATGCCGTTAATTGTCGCTGGGCTCAACGAAAGTGTTGTTCCCTTGATTTCGTCGAGGCGATATGCAATCGAAATCGCACCTGCAACATACGGAACATAAACCCAGTCAAACGCTGCGGCTTGAGTCGATGTAACTGCCGAATCACTGCCACCGAAATCTGTCAAACCGGCTTTGAAGTCAGCCTTGCCTTTTGATGAGCCACCACCTGGGTTGGCGTAAGATACGTTGTGACCTGTTGCTGTATTGAATGCAACAGTTGCCGAAGCCATGAATTGCTGTGGAAATGTTGCGCCCGAGCCACTTGCACTTTCAGCAAGCGCGACCGAACCTACCGACAAACTGGCGACCATCGCAAGTGCGATAGCTACTATTGGTTTTCTTAACTTTTGCATTTATGTTCTCCTATTTGGGTTTAATTGATAACTCTGATTAAGCCGAACACTATTAAGCACATCTGAATAGAACCTTGCTTAATGGCTAACTGAATTCAACAACTAGGTGAACAGTTGATTAACGGCTTCGAATCAGCCGAATTTTCCTTGCACATAGTCAGCGGTGCGTGTGTCGCTTGGGTTTGTAAACAACTTCTTTGTTGCGTCCGCTTCGACGAGATATCCAGGACCACCGTCGGTCAGAAAGAAAGCACAAAAATCACTGACACGTGCCGCCTGTTGCATGTTGTGCGTGACGATAACAACTGCGATCTTCTCGGCGAGCTCTTTGATCGTCTCTTCGATACGCAAAGTACTGCCTGGGTCGAGCGCAGAACATGGCTCGTCCATTAACAACACGCTCGGTTCAACAGCCAATGATCTGGCAATGCATAGTCTCTGTTGCTGACCACCAGAAAGCGAGCCGCCTGTGGCAGTCAAACGATCTTTCACTTCTTTCCAAAGACCTGCTCGAGTTAAGCAACTTTCAACAATCGCGTCGTGATCAGCAACTTTGAGGTGCGCCAGTTTGATGCCTGAAAGTACATTTTCGCGAATATTCATCGCCGGAAACGGATTTGGCTTTTGAAACACCATTCCAATTTTCAGTCGAATTGCCGCTGCGTCAACATCTGGCGCATAGATGTCTTGTCCGTCCTGCAAAACTTGACCAGCCATTGCTGCACTCGGAATAAACTCGTGCATTCGATTTAACAACCGAATAAAAGTTGACTTGCCACAACCTGACGGGCCAATCAACCCAGTGACAGTTCGTTCAGGAAACTGCAAAGAAACATCTGACAATACGTGGTGCTTACCAAACCACGCATGAACATTTTTTGTTTCAAGTCCACGAACCGCCGTTGCCGTTGTTTGACTTGCGCTCACCGTCGTCACACTAGTTTGTGAATCTTGCACCACTTTAATTTCTCCTTGTTTTAACGTTTCCATGAACTATCGATTGTCCTTTCCGCCGAAATATCTGGCGGTCAAAAACAAAACCAGCACCAACAGCATCAGCACTAACGAGCCGGTCCAAGCCCGATTAATCGAGTTCTCTGTGCCAATTTGTAACAATCCGAAGACATACGTCGGTAGCGAACCAATCGGTCCGCCCATTGGATTAAATACGTAACTGTTGTTTGACAGAGACGTCAACAAAAGTGGTGCAGTCTCGCCGATCACTCGCGCAATGCCCAAAATACCTGCAGTTGTCAAACCACTTCGCACCGTCGGCAAGATCACCATCAACGAAGTTCTCCACTGACGCGCGCCAAGTGCATAACTCGCCGATCGCAAGTCATCGGGCACAAGTTTCATTACTTCTTCAGCAGTTCGAGCAACTGTGGGCAACATCAATACGGCTAACGCAAGCGAGCCAGCCAATCCGCTGAACGAATTGGTGTAATTCACGAAGGTTGTATAAATGAATAGACCGGCAACGATCGATGGCACACCGCTCATCGACTGCACGACGAACCGCACCAAAAACGTCAAGCGACCTCGAATCTCAGTCAAGTAAACCCCGCTCAAAATACCAAGCGGCAACGTAATCGCAGCCGCAATTGCCACCATCATTAGCGAACCGATAATTGCGTGTGCTGCACCACCCATGTTCAGTTCATCATCCGGTGTCGTCAACTGCATGTTTTCAATGAAGAAATTTGGTTGCAAGCCTTTGGCGCCCTTAACAACAACACTCACGAAAATTGACATCCATGGAAAAAACGCCAACACTGCCGCAGCACATATCGCCACCCCAACCATTGCATCTTTTCGAACCTTAGGGTTGAGTCGTTTGGTACGCACGAATGTCGCACCTAAAAACACCACCAAGAAAGTCAACCCGAAGCCGTCAATTCCGGCAAGACCCGTTAGCAGAACAATGGCGAACGCAGCTATTGCAACAACGGCAATCGAAAAAGCGCCAGCAAATTGAGTCTTTCGAGTCGGTTTCCATGGCGTCGTCGGCTGTGGCGCTAACGGCTGCGATTGCGGTTCTATTACAACAGTGCTCACTTGCGCCTCGTTGATTTTTCGACGATTGTCGCCGCAAACATGTTCACGACCAGTGTCAACAAAAAGAGCACGAATCCTGCAGCGACAAGAGCCTTCAATTCATATTCGGTTGCTTCTCCGAATTTCAACGCAATCAGCGACGCGATGTTGCCACCCTCCGATTCCAAAATTCGAAAGTTGTAACGAAACACAATATTCAACAACAAATAAACCGCGACAGTTTCACCAAGTGCGCGACCGAGACCGAGCATCGCTCCACCGATTACACCGCTTCGCCCGAACGGCAAAACCACGGTTCTGATTGCACCCCATCGAGAACTACCAAGCGCGTAGCAAGTATCAATTAAGTCTCGAGGTGTGCGTGAGAAAACTTCTCGCGATACAGAGGTAATTATTGGTGTAATCAACGAAGCCAACACGCAACCTGCGACAAATGGGCTGCGACCAAAAACCTCGGCCTGAACTTTGATAAACGGCACCCAACCGAAGCGAGAATTCAAAAGAATTGACCACCGCTCGCCGAATGAAGTGAACAAGACCACACCCCAAAGACCAAAAATCAAAGAAGGTATCGCTGCTGCAAGATCAAGCAACGTTGAGAGCAGTTTTCGCAACCGTGACGCTGCATAAAATTCGATATACAAGGCACCGCCAATTGCAAGTGGCATTGCAATAATCAATGCGATAACCGAAACCAAAATTGTTCCAGTCAACATTGG
>JAEMTQ010000090.1:2196-4225 GCA_016462185.1 Ilumatobacteraceae bacterium | reverse complement strand
TTGCGATCGGAATTGCTATTTACCGCGCAGGCAGTCGAGTGAATTTGAAAACATTTTTTAATGTCACTGCAATTTTGTTGCTCTTGTTTGCTGCTGGTCTGGCTGGCAAAGCAGTGCATGAGCTTCGCGAGTTAATTAGTTGGGAGACTGGTTACTTGGTTTCGTCGGC
This sequence comes from Ilumatobacteraceae bacterium, assembly GCA_016462185.1. Lineage (GTDB taxonomy): Bacteria > Actinomycetota > Acidimicrobiia > Acidimicrobiales > Ilumatobacteraceae > BACL27. The sequence goes on along the minus strand of JAEMTQ010000090.1, from coordinate 4,056 downwards.
ATGGACCGTTGACGCAGGTATTTGGTCAGCTGGCGGAACGTTCTACGATTTCATGAAAGGCTTGTTCGGCTGGCACGCAAATCCAGAGAGAATTCGTGTTATTGCCTACTTTGTTTATCTGATTCCAGTGCTTGCGCTTTATCTAAGAGGCCCGAAAGCAGAGAAGCAACTAGCCTCTTAATTTATGACGATTCGCGATCCTGGTACGCCGGTGAATGTCAAGCCGCGTAGTCGCGATGTAACAGACGGAATTCAAAAAGCCGCATCACGCGCGATGTTGCGCGCAGTAGGTCTCGGCGATGACGACTGGGTTAAGCCACAAATCGCCATTGCAAATTCATGGAATGAAGTGACGCCATGCAATGTTTCGCTGAAGCGACTAGCTGCCCGAGCCAAAATTGGTGTTCGTGATGCCGGTGGTGTCGCCCTTGAGTTCGGCACGATCACAGTTAGTGATGGCATCAGCATGGGTCACGAAGGTATGCGCGCATCGCTTGTGAGCCGCGAAGTAATTTGCGACAGCGTCGAAACTGTGATGCATGCCGAACGGTTTGATGGTTTTGTCGGTTTAGCCGGTTGCGACAAGAGCATTCCGGCGATGTTGATGGCGGCGGCTCGACTCAACTTGCCGAGTGTTTTTGTTTACAACGGCTCAACATTGCCAGGTGTTCATAACGGCAAAAACATCGACATCACGACGGTGTTCGAAGCAATCGGTGCGTGTGCGGCGGGCAAGATGAGCGAAGACGAACTCGGCGAAATTGAACGTGAAGCTTGTCCAGGCGAAGGTGCGTGTGGCGGTATGTTCACGGCCAACACAATGTCGAGCATCGCCGAGGCACTGGGCATGAGTTTGCCCGGCAGTGCGTCGCCGCCAGCGATCGATTCGCGACGCGATGATGACGCACAACGCGCCGGAGCTGCAGTTGTAAATCTCTTGCGTCTTGGCATCTACCCGCGTGACATCATGACCAAAAAAGCTTTTGAAAATGCAATTGCAATCGTCAACGCATTGGGTGGCAGCACGAACGCCGTGTTGCACTTGTTGGCGATCGCAAATGAAGCTGGTGTTGCATTGTCACTTGATGACTTCAATCGAATCGCCGCAAAAGTGCCACACATTGCTGACACAAAACCCGGCGGTAAATATCACATGACTGATATTGATCGCGTTGGTGGCGTGCCAGTTGTGATGAAGCACTTGCTCGATGCTGGTCTATTGCACGGCGATGTTTTGACAGTTACGGGTAAGACCATGGCCGAGAATTTGGCAGAGTTGAATCCTCCTGCTCCTGATGGCGAAGTGATTCATCCGTTGTCGAATGCGATTCACGCTGAAGGCGGAATAAATATTTTGCGCGGCTCGCTTGCGCCGAACGGTGCAGTTGTCAAAGTTGCGGGCTTGTCGGCCGATCAGATGCATTTCGAAGGACCTGCCCGAGTTTTTGACGGCGAAGACGGAGCGATGGCTGCAATCATGGCGGGCGACATTAAACCTGGCACGGTGCTCGTGATTCGTTATGAAGGCCCGAAAGGTGGGCCGGGCATGCGCGAAATGTTGGCGATCACCGGCGCAATGAAAGGTGCTGGGCGCGGTGGTGACTGTGCGTTAATTACCGACGGTCGATTTAGTGGTGGCACTTGGGGATTTTGTATCGGCCACGTAGCGCCTGAAGCTACCGATGGTGGGCCGATTGCTTTTATCAATGATGGCGACAAGATTTTGATTGACGTTCCAACATTGAAACTTGATCTTTTGATTTCGCCTGAAGAATTAGCGAAGCGCAAAAAAGGTTGGAAGCCGAATCCGCCGCGTTACACAAGTGGCGTATTAGCCAAGTTTGCAAAACTTGTTCAAGG
>JAEMTQ010000090.1:0-2096 GCA_016462185.1 Ilumatobacteraceae bacterium | reverse complement strand
GCCTCGCGGTCACCGTGGATCTCTTTGTATTTGGGATTTGAAGACATTTCGATGAATACCTCGCGGCTTGGATATTCAACGATTACGGCCATGTCCCACTTGTCGGATTCTTCGTCGCCAATTAAAAGTCCGTATGGGCGACCTTGCCAAACAACTTTGCCACCGCGTTCTTGCACCATCTTGACAACATTTGATCCGTACTGGTTGTATGAATCTTGACCGCTACCTACTCCATCTTTTGATTTCTCGTGAAACTTCAACAAGTTGATCATGTGAATTGGCCCAGCAATTGGCATCGCCAAGAATTCTTTGATTTGATCTTTGGTTGGAAGAATATTTTTCATTAGTCAGCTTTCTCTTTGGTTTTTCTAGTTTAGTTATTTCGTTGACGTCACGAACTTATTGACAACATCAGCAAACTCTTCACCTGCATCTTCTTGCAAGAAGTGCGATGCATTCACAATCGTCGTATGGGCTTGGCCTGCACAGCCTGGGATCTCGCGTTGAAAGTATCTTTCGCCGCCAGCAGTGACGGGGTCGCTGTCGCTGAATGCTGTGAGAAAAGGCTTGTCAAACTTGCGCAGTGACTTCCAAGCTTCAATATTTTCTTGCGCAGATGCATAGTCGGTTGAGATTGGAACAAGCGTCGGAAACACCCGAGCGCCGGCCTTATAAGTATCGTCAGGAAACGGCGCATCGTACGCTGCTCGAACCTTTTCATCTAGTGGTTTAACTTTGCAACCACCCTGCATAATCGCACTGACGTTAAACACGGGTGTCTCTTGGCTGTATTTGCGCCACGCCATAAAACCCTCGCTAGGGGCGCCTTGGCCAGTATTTAAAAAAGTGTTCGCAGCTACAACTCGTGCGAACCGCTCAGGCATCGCAGCAACAAGTCGCAGACCGATTAGTCCACCCCAGTCTTGACAGACAAGAGTCAGATTTTTTAAATCATTTGACGTCAGCCACTCGGTCATCCAATCAACGTGCCGTTCATACGTGTAGTCAGAAGTTTCAGTTGGTTTGTCGCTACGACCAAAACCGATCAGGTCTGGTGCGACAACTCGGTGACCAGCCTCGACAAACTTCGGGATCATCTTGCGATATAAAAACGACCAACTCGGCTCACCATGCATACACAGAATCGTTTCACCCGATTTGCCAGCGCCGGTATCAATGTGGTGGATTCGTAAGTTGATTGCGTCTGCAGATTGTGACGACTTCAAAATCGTATATTTGGGTTCGTAAGGCCAGTCTGGCAAACCCAAAAAGCGCTCATCGGGAGTCTGGAGAATTTTCATTAAGCACCTTTGTATTGCGGGTAGTGGCAGAGTATCGGCTGGCTAATGTCGATGCCAAGTTAGAGAAACTGGTCAAGTTACACCACTGCAATATTTAGATTTGATGACAAATCGCGCAAAGTTTGACTTCAAATTGTTCGAGATTTCTAATCTCGCATCATGTTGCGGCGTAACTCGGTCATTGTGCTCACATTCGTGCTGCTTGCGAGTTCGTTGGTCAGCCATCGTGTGCGAGCAGAGATGTCTGGTGGCAGTGTGAGCGGCGAATCTGGTTCAGCAACGCAAACTCAGGCAGTATTGCGCTATTTAGATATCGGCACAGCGCACAGTTGCGGGTTGCTCGATAACAACACGATTAAGTGTTGGGGGCTCGGTAGTTCGGGACAACTTGGTTACGGGGCGACTTCAACTTTGGGTGATGGCGCAGGCGAGATGGGTGATGCGCTTGCAACTATTGATCTCGGTACGGGTCGCACTGCAAAACAAATTGCAACTGGCTCTTCACACTCGTGCGCAGTGCTCGATAACAACACAGTTAAGTGTTGGGGGCTCGGCACAAATGGTCGACTTGGTTATGGAACGACAACATCGCTTGGTCGCTCGAGTGGTCAAATGGGTGATGCGCTAGCAACTATTGATCTGGGTACGGGTCGTACTGCTGCGGCGATAAGCGCGGGCTCGGCACATACGTGCGCAGTTTTAGATAACGCAACTGTGAAGTGTTGGGGGCTAAACACCGACGGCCAACTTGGGCTTGGTGACACAGACGATCGCGGTGATGATGCGGGCGAGATG
>JAEMTQ010000025.1:2868-16547 GCA_016462185.1 Ilumatobacteraceae bacterium | reverse complement strand
ATGAAGCACATCGGCAAAAAAGCCACGATCAGTTTGCGTCAGCCGAGCATGGGACCAACTTTCGGAATCAAAGGCGGCGCTGCTGGTGGTGGCTACAGCCAAGTGATTCCAATGGAGTTGTTGAACTTGCACTTGACGGGCGACTTTCATGCTGTGACTGCCGCACACAACTTGCTCTCGGCAATGGTCGACAACCACTTGCACCAAGGAAATGATCTCGATTTAGATTTGAACAACATCACTTGGCGTCGAGTAATGGACGTCAACGATCGCTCGATGCGAAACTTGATCATCGGTCTTGGAACAAAAGAAGACGGAGTAGTTCGTCAGACTGGTTTCGACATCACAGCAGCATCAGAAGTCATGGCAATTCTCGCGCTTGCAACTTCAAAAGAAGATATGCGTGCACGCTTCGCTCGCATCGTCGTCGGCTATGACTCGCAAGGCAAGCCAGTGACTGCAGAGCAACTTAGCGGTGCTGGCTCGATGGCAGTAATCATGGGTGAAGCAATCAAGCCGAACTTGTTGCAGACGATTGAAAATACTCCGGTGATTGTGCATGCCGGCCCGTTTGGCAATATTGCGCACGGCAACTCTTCGATCGTGGGTGACTTGATCGGTATTCACTCAGGTGACTATTTGATTACCGAGGCTGGTTTCGGCGCCGACATGGGCGCTGAAAAATTCTTCAACATCAAATGTCGTGCTTCAGGTCTCGTGCCTGATGCGGCGGTACTCGTTGCTACCGTGCGCGCGTTGAAAGCTCACTCAGGTAAGTACAAGATCGTCGCCGGCAAAGCTCTGCCAGAAGATCTTTTGAAAGAGAACCCAGCAGATGTAATCGCAGGTGCCGCGAACTTGATGAAGCAAATTGAAAACGTCAAGGCGCACGGTGTCTCGCCAGTTGTGGCAATCAACAGTTTTCCGACTGATCACAAATCAGAGCATGATGCGATTCGCAAGATTGCCGAAGAAGCGGGCGCTCGGGTTGCAGTTTGCACTCACTTCGCCGATGGTGGTGCAGGTGCCACAGATTTGGCTAATGCAGTTGTCGAAGCTTGCAACGACAAGAACACATTTCACTTCTTGTACCCAGACGAAGCGTCGCTCAAAGAAAAGATCGAGAAGATTGCGACAACTATCTACGGCGCGGCGAAAGTCGAATACACCAGTCTTGCCAACAAGCAAATCAAAACTTATACCGATAACGGTTTTGCCAAGTTGCCGATTTGCGTCGCCAAGACACACCTTTCAATTTCTGGTGATGCGTCTCTGCGTGGAGCCCCAACGGGTCACACATTGAACGTGCGTGAAGTGCGGGCGTCAATTGGTGCCGGATTCGTTTATCCAATTTGTGGCGACATGCGAACCATGCCAGGACTCGGCACAAAGCCTGCTGCAGCGATTATTGACTTCGATGCGAACGGTGAAATTGTCGGACTTTCATGAGTTCGGAAGTTAAGCGCACTGCTGGTGGTGCATTGCTGCTTGACGGCATGCAGTTGCGAGATGAGACGGTTGCCAAGATAAAGGCGACTATTGCTGCAGCCGGCAACCCAAAAATTTGTTTGGCGACCGTATTGATTGGCGACGATCCACCTAGTCATATATATGTAGCCAATAAACACAAAAAGGCTCAAGAGGCTGGCATGGTGTCAAAGGGTTTGCAACTGCCCGCCGATGCAACTCAGGCTCAGGTTGAAAAGGCAGTCAGCGAGTTGGTTGCCGACAAAACTGTGCACGGAATTTTGGTGCAGTTGCCATTGCCTAAGCACATCAACACTGAAGCAGTTTTAGCATTGCTGCCGGTCGAAAAAGACGTAGATGGTCTAACTGAACGCTCGTTGGGTCGTCTTGTTCGAGATTTGCCGGGCCATGTGCCATGCACACCACTTGGAGTTGTTCGAATTCTTCAGCGGTACAAAATCGAAACAGTCGGCAAGCGAGTTGTTGTAATCGGTCGTTCGGCTTTGGTTGGGTTGCCGCAAATGTTATTGCTAGTGAGGCGTGGTGCTGACGCCACCGTGACGGTTGCGCATAAGTCGACCAAAGACATGATTGAAGTTTGTCGCGAGTCTGACATCATTATCGCTGCTGCTGGTGCTGCGCGTATGGTGACGGCTGCACACGTTAAACCGGGAGCAACCGTGATTGATGTCGGCGTGACGCGCATCAACAACAAGATCGTTGGCGACGTTGATTTTGATGCGGTTCAAGCGATCGCTGGCGCGATCACGCCGATGCCTGGCGGTACCGGTCCGATGACGATTGCTTGTTTGCTCGAGAACACTCTTGAGGCTGCTCGAATGCAGGGAGCGATTTGAAGAAACTCAAGACTGTTTACGACTATGTAATTGTCGGTGGCGGTTCAGCGGGTTCAGCGCTTGCAAACAGATTGAGTGCAAATCCAAATAATAAAGTTTTAGTGCTTGAAGCCGGGCGCCCAGATTATTGGTGGGACGTTTTCATTCATATGCCGGCGGCCTTGACGTTTCCGATCGGAAGTCGTTTTTATGATTGGCTCTACGTTTCAGAGCCAGAACCGAACATGAACAACCGTCGCGTCACGCAAGGTCGCGGAAAAGTTTTAGGCGGATCTTCAAGCATCAACGGAATGATCTTTCAACGCGGTAACCCGCTTGACTATCAACGATGGGCAAGTGACCCGGGCATGGGCACTTGGGACTACGCACACTGTCTGCCGTATTTCAAACGACTTGAAAATTGTTTAGCGGCAGATCCTGATGATCAGTTCCGTGGGCACGACGGGCCGCTACAGCAAGAACGTGGCCCGATAAAAAATCCGTTGTTCTCTGCTTTTTTCAAAGCAGTGCAACAGGCTGGTCATGAATTAACTACTGATGTAAACGGTTATAAGCAAGAAGGCTTCGCTGCTTTTGATCGAAATCTAAGGCGCGGACGTCGACTTAGTGCGGCGCGGGCATATCTACACCCGGTGATGCATCGCAAGAACTTGACTGTTAAGTGTCGCGCTCTAGTAACGAAGTTGAACATCGAGAATAAAAAAGTTACAGGCGTCAATTTTGAGCTTCCGTTCGGACGCAAACGCACTGTCGATGCAAAAGAAGTTGTTTTATGTGGAGGCACATTCAACTCGCCACAGTTGCTGCAAGTTTCTGGCATTGGTAATTCGCAGCACCTCAAGAGTGTTGGTGTCGAGCCAGTGCATCATTTGCCGGGTGTCGGCGAAAACTTGCAAGACCACCTCGAGGTTTATGTGCAGCACTCTTGCAGTCAGCCCGTATCGCTGAACCCGATGTTGAAACTTCATTACCGACCGTTTATTGGATTGGCGTGGCTGTTTCGTCGCGGGCCGGGTGCTTCAAATCATTTTGAAGGCGGCGGATTCATTCGCGGTAATCAATCTTTCAAGTATCCGAACTTGATGTTTCACTTTTTGCCAATTGCCGTGCGCTACGACGGCACGGCTCCTGCGGGTGGTCACGGATATCAGGTGCATATTGGTCCGATGTATTCGAACTCTCGTGGATCAGTGCGTATCAAGTCGCCCGATGTTCATGTGAAGCCAGAGTTGCGGCTTAACTATTTGTCAACTCCTGAAGATCGCCAAGAGTGGGTCGAGGCAATTGCCGCGGCTCGCAAGATTTTGGCCCAACCAGCATTCAAAGAATTCGATGGCGGCGAGATTTCACCGAGTCCGGCTGTCGCCACCGATGAGCAAATTCTTGATTGGGTGCGAAAAGATGGCGAGACGGCTTATCACCCTTCGTGTACTTGTCGTATGGGGGTTGATGAGATGTCGGTCGTCGACCCGCTGACAATGGGCGTGCGGGGGATTGTGGGATTGCGCATTGTCGATGCTTCGGTGATGCCTTACGTCACTAACGGCAATATTTATGCGCCGACGATGATGATTGCCGAAAAAGCAGCCGACATTATTCTTGGGGTCACACCGCTGGAACCTGAGAATGTCAATTACTTCAGCCACTCAAACTGATAGCGTTTGAAACGTTGTGCGGAAGCCAACTTTTTATAGTTCACTAGCGTCATTGGAGATCACTTGAGTAACGAAGAATTTCAAGATATTGACCTTGCTCAGTTGGCTGACGCTGATCTTGTCGCGCAGATGCACGACGACTTGTATGACGGACTAGGCCCAGAAATTATTGAAGGCACGACAATTTTGCTTGATCGCGGTTGGTCGGCAACAAAAGTTTTAGAGACCGCACTTGTTGAAGGCATGCGAATCGTCGGCATTGACTTTCGTGACGGCATCTTGTTCGTGCCAGAAGTTTTGCTGTCGGCAAACGCGATGAAGGGTGGCATGGCGATTTTGCGTCCGTTGCTTGCAGAAACTGGCGCCCAATCGGTTGGCAAAGTTGTTATCGGAACCGTCAAAGGCGACATTCACGACATCGGCAAGAATCTTGTAGCGATGATGATGGAAGGCGCTGGCTTCGAAGTTATTGACCTTGGCATCAACACAGATGTCAACAAATATTTGGCGGCTCTTGAAGAGCACAAGCCAGACATTCTCGGAATGTCGGCACTGCTCACGACAACGATGCCTTACATGAAAGTTGTTGTCGACACGATGAAAGAAAAAGGCATCCGCGACAAGTACATCATTTTGGTGGGCGGTGCCCCGTTGAACGAAGAGTTCAGTGTTGCTGTTGGTGCCGATGCATATTGTCGCGACGCAGCAGTTGCGTCAGAAACTGCCAAGCAACTTGTAGGCGCACGTCGTTTGCGTAACGCCGAACCTCCTGGTCCATCAGTCGCCTGATCATTAGTTTGCGATGTCGACTGACACGCGACCGTTAATAATTGCTTGTGGTGCGCTAGTCAGCGAACTTCGTGCAGTTTTAGAGGCGTCTGGTTTTGATCAAAGTGTCGAAGTCAAATATCTGCCAGCGAACTTGCACAATCGTCCCGAACATATTGCGCCGCAAGTTAGTGAGTTGCTAGAGCAAAATCTAAATCGACCGGTGTTTGTCGCTTATGCCGACTGTGGCACGGGAGGGCATCTAGACCAACTGCTGGCGAAGCATCCAAAGGTTCAACGCTTGCCGGGCGCCCATTGTTACGAGTTCTTTGCAGGGTCAGAGGCTTTTTTGGCGGCACACGATCAAGAGTTGGGAACTTTTTATTTGACTGACTTCTTGGCAAAGCATTTTGAGGCTTTGGTTTGGCAAGGGCTGGGGCTTGATGAACATCCAGAGTTGCGTGATATGTACTTTGGCAACTATCGCCGAGTCTTGCTTTTCTCACAAACGAACAATCTTGAAATAGTTGCAGCGGGAAAGGCCGCTGCGGCGCGTCTGGGTTTAGAATTTGAACACCGACATGTCGGCCTTGAAAGTTTTTCGAAATCAATACCGGTTACGTTTCTGAACTCGACCGCCAAGCAGTGAAATAGGGAGAATTAAAAGTGCCACGCGGAAGTAACGAAGTGATCGTGATTATGTGGCGTGATATTCCGGCACAAGTAAACGCCCAATTGGGACGCGAGCGAAAACAAGTGCAGTTGCCCGAAAAATTTCAGCGGGCGATCGACCGCGCGAAACGTAAAGCGCATATTTACACGGCTGAAGAAGATATTGCCCAATGGCGACGATTGAGTTTGCCGCTTAACGGAGATCTAACCGAGGCCGCTCAGCGCGAAGCAGATCGTTTAGATGGTGAGTACTCTCGTGAGCGTCTCGGCAAACTCGCATATGCCGGTGGTTTTGAAGCTGATGTCAACGAAGCAGACTTCACGAACCAAGACTTGCTGGATCTCGAAGAGCTAGAAGAAAAAGAAGAAAACGAAACTAAATAGACAGCTATTAAATTTTTATTAAAGAGGAAAGACAATGACCGACACAATTATCTCATCAGCCACAAAAGAAGTTGTGATCGGTTTTGGCCGACCATTCGTGATGATTGGTGAGCGAATCAACCCGACTGGCCGCAAGATGCTGGCAGCAGAAATGAAAGAGGGCAATTTCAGCCGCGTCGAAGCCGACGCCTTGGCTCAAGTTGCTGCTGGTGCGCACATGTTGGACGTCAATGCGGGTATTCCGCTTGCAGACGAGCCAGCACTTTTGGCGCGTGCAATTAAATTGGTTCAATCGATCACTGATGTGCCTTTGTCGATTGACTCGTCAATTATTGAAGCGCTTGAAGCTGGCCTTGCGGTTTATCAGGGCAAGCCACTTGTCAACTCGGTCACCGGAGAAGATGCAAACCTTGAGCGGGTACTTCCACTTGTTGCAAAATACGGCGCAGCTGTAGTCGCAATTTCGAATGATGAAACCGGAATCAGCATGGACCCAGATGAGCGCTTTGCTGTGGCCAAGAAAATTGTGCAACGCGCAGCCGACCACGGAATTCCGGCGAGCGATGTAATAGTTGATCCTTTAGTGATGCCAATCGGCGCAATGGGAGATGCAGGTCGCACGGCTTTCAAGATCATTCGCCGTTTGCGCGAAGAACTCAAAGTGAACACAACTTGTGGTGCCTCAAACGTCAGTTTTGGTATTCCGTCGCGCAACAACATCACTGGAACTTTCTTGGCGATGGCGATCGGTGCCGGTATGACATCGGCGATCATGAATCCGTTGCACGAAGAAGTTAGGACACTGGTTATGGCGGCAGACGTGTTGGTCGGAAACGACGAAAATTGTTCAGCATGGATTCGCGCAAATCGTGACCCCAACGAAGTGAACGCAGAGCGCGCCGCCCGCAACAGTCGCGGTCGCCGCAGAACCGAGTAACAAAAAACCATGGATCGGCGCGTTGTCTTTACCCCGTCGGGGTTGGACGGCGTGGTGCCTGACGGTGTAACTGTTCTTGATGCTGCTCGTCAAATGGGCGTCGACATTGATTCTGTTTGTGGTGGTCGCGGAATATGCGGTCGCTGTCAGATCACTCCTTCAAATGGAGTTTTTGCAAAGTGGGGAATAACCGCAACCGAGACGTCGCTGTCTGGGTTGGCAGAAACTGAAACTAATTATCGGGCTAAGCGTGCGTTGGTTCCAGGTAATCGACTCGGGTGTGCGGCGCGAATCTGTGGCGATGTCGTAATTGACATTCCGGCGATTAGCCAGGTGCATCGTCAGATCGTGCGAAAAGATTTAGATCTAGATCCGATAATCGTTGACCCGAGTTTCAGTTTGTTTTATTTGACGATTCCTGAAGCACAACTCGGTGACTCGGTGAGCGCTGCCGATGCTTTGTCTAACGCAGTTGCAGCACAACACAAGCGCAAAGCGCCTGAAGTTGCGAGACGGGCTTTGAGCACGCTGCACTCGGCGATGGCAAAGTCTGAAGGCGAAGTCACGGTTGCGGTTCGGCACACTGACGGCGCAGATCAAATTATTGCTGCTTGGCCAGGTTTCGTTGATGCTGCATACGGAATCGCAGTTGACGTGGGTTCGACAACAGTTGCTGGACACCTTTGCGAACTATTGACCGGGGAAATTGTTGGTAGTTACGGATTGATGAACCCGCAAATTCGATTCGGCGAAGACCTGATGAGTCGCGTTTCGTTTGTAATGATGAACCCGGGTGGCGAAGTTGAGTTGACAAACGCAATTCGTGCAGCACTCAACGATTTGATTACCAACTTGGTGAAAAATGCTGGCATTACCAAGTCAAACGTCTTAGAAATCACCATCGTCGGTAATCCGATTATGCACCACATAGTTTTAGGAATTGATCCAACGCCTCTGGGTATGGCCCCATTCGTTTTGGCTACAAACGAATCAGTGAGCGGTTGGGCAAATGAACTCGATTTAGATTTGCCCAACGCCGCGTATTACGTCGGTCCGTGCATCGCTGGTCACGTTGGGGCTGACACTGCGGCAGCAATTTTGGCCGAAGGTCCGCATCGCTCAAAAGAAATGCAACTGCTCGTCGATATCGGCACGAATGCCGAAATTGTTTTAGGAAATACGAGCCATCAGTTTGCAGCATCAAGTCCGACGGGTCCTGCATTTGAAGGCGCTCAGATCAGCGCCGGACAAAGAGCGACAGCCGGAGCTATCGAGCACGTGCGAATTGATCGAACGACACTTGAGCCTCGCGTGAAAGTGATCGGCTCAGAGTTGTGGAGCAACGAGCCAGGTTTTATTGAGTCGCTCGGCGACACAGTTGTAACCGGAATTTGTGGTTCAGGCATTATTGAAGTAATCGCCGAAATGTATTTGAGCGGAATCATCGATACCGATGGTGTTGTGCGCGGTGAACTGACTTCTAAATCAAGCCGCATTGTTAGCGATGAAAGAACCTTCTCATATTTGTTTTATGAACATGGCGATACCAAGTTGTATGTAACACAAAACGACGTTCGTGCGATTCAGTTGGCAAAGGCTGCGTTGCGCGCAGGCATTGATCTTCTTGTTGAGCACGCAGGCAACCCGGTTGTGCACGACATTCGTCTTGCGGGTGCTTTCGGCGCTCACATTGATCCGGTTTATGCGATGGTTCTCGGGCTTGTGCCGGATTGTCCAGTCGCAGGTGTGCGTGCAGTCGGTAATGCTGCTGGCGCCGGAGCCGTGCAGTCGCTTTTGTCGCGTAAGTTGCGCCACGAAATGGAAGACACAGTGCGCAAAGTTACAAAAATTGAAACTGCAACCGAGCCAAGATTCCAACAATTATTTGTTGAAGCAATGGCGTTTCCGCATAAGACGGCATTGGCACCGAACTTGGCAAAAGTTATTGACCTACCTGCGCGGGTTGCATCATCTGCTGACGGTCAAGGTCGAGGCCAGTCCCGGTCAGGTCGCCGTCGCAGGCCTTAGGGCGGCGTGGCAGAATAGAAACATGTCTGAAGTAACACGCACAAAAAGGTCTGGGGGGCGAGCAGGTCGCCAAACCTTGAGGACATCACACGAGCCTGATCGTGATGCTTTTATTACTCGGTTGATCAAACCTTACGAACTTGTTTCTGATGAAGGTCTTGAAATCATTGAGCACAATGCCGACACAATTCTTGAAGAAGTTGGCATTGAAGTGCGCGACTATCCGTCGGCGATTAAGCGATTCAAAGATGCTGGCGCAGATGTAGACGGCACGCGGGTGCGCTTTCCGCGAGGCATGTGTCGGCAAGTAGTTTCTGCAACCGCCCCGCGCATCTACACACAACACGCCCGTAATCCGATTAACAATGTGCAGATCGGTGGCGACGCAACAGTGTTCGCGCCAAACTACGGTTCGCCATTTGCTTTCGACCTTGACAACGGTCGCCGCTATGCGACCATCACCGATTTTCAAAACTTCGTAAAACTTGCCTACATGTCGCCGCGCATGCACCATTCGGGTGGCACGGTGTGTGAACCAGTTGATATTCCGGTGAGCAAGCGTCACCTCGACATGGTTTACGCTCACATTAAATACAGCGACAAAGGTTTCATGGGTTCGGTAACTGCTGGTGAGCGCGCCCAAGACAGTGTCGAAATGGCGCGCATCGGTTTTGGTGGAGACCTGCAAGACCGCACCGTGATGACGAGTTTAATTAATGCTTCGTCCCCACTTGTTTGGGACGCGTCGATGCTCGCTTCAGCAGAGGTTTATGCAACGAATAATCAAGCCACGATTATTACCCCATTTATTTTGGCTGGAGCGATGGCTCCGTCTACTTCTGCAGGTGTAGCAACACAAACTTTGGCTGAAGCGCTCGCCGGAATGATGTTCACTCAACTTGTTCGACCAGGCGCACCCGTAATTTTGGGATCATTCGCATCTTCAATGTCAATGCAAACTGGTGCACCAACGTTTGGTACTCCTGAACCGGCCATCGTGCTTTACACAATGGCGGCTCTTGCGCGTCGACTCGGTGTGCCATTTCGCTCTGGCGGTTCGTTGACAGCATCCAAACTTCCAGATGCGCAGGCCGCATATGAAAGTGCATCAACCTTGCTTCCGACGTTGATGGCGGGCACGAACTTCGTTTTGCACGCAGCGGGTTGGCTCGAGGGTGGTTTAGCAATTGGTTACGAAAAATTTATTTTGGACGACGACCAACTCGGCATGATGGCAACATTTGCAAAAGGCTTAGACATCTCACCAAATGGTCAAGCCCTCGATGCGATTCGCGAAAACCCGCCAGGCAATCATTTCTTGGGCACGGCGCACACCTTGGCAAACTTCGAGTCGGCGTTTTATCGTTCGATAACGTCAGACAACTCAAGTTACGAACAGTGGCTCGAAGATGGTGGCGATGACTCGGCCAAGCGAGCCAACCGGATGTGGAAAGAACGGCTTGCGAATTATGTCGCACCGCCGCTAGACGACGCGATTGATGAAGAACTAAAAGAATATGTGACTAAGCGTAAAAATGAGTTGCCAGACACGTTTGGCTAATAAAACCCTCTAGTATTTTGGCATGTCCATATTTTCCAGACTAAGTAAAACCTCACTTCGAGTAACCCCGGCGGTCAAGACGCTGGTCGGAAACATGCGCTACGAGCTGATTCCGATGAAAAGCATCGAACAAGGAATTCTCGACTTGCCAGCAGGCGCCCCAGTGTCGGTGACTTGTTCACCAGTCAAAGGAATCTCGGCGACACAAGAAATTTCAGCTCGTTTGATCGCAGCAGGTCACGAAGTTGTGCCGCACTTTGCTGCGCGGCTTGTCGAATCGCGTGATCATGTGCAAAAGCTTGCAACTTGGGTGCGTGAGCAGGGGATCAAAGAAGTTTTTTTAATCGCAGGCGACGCAGAACAACCAGCCGGGCCATACGCAGATGGCGTTGAGTTGCTGCGCGACTTTCTAGACAGCAATAGCGGTGTTGATCGTGTTGGGTTTGGAAGCTACCCAGACGGTCATGCGTTTATCAGTCGCGAAGATTTGAGCACGGCGTTGCATCACAAACAGAAATTATTGCAAGAGGCTGGCGTTCAAGGTCTTGCTTCGACTCAAATGTGTTTTGATATCGCGTTGATTCGTTCGTGGTTGAAACAAGAGCGCAACAACGGTTTCACAATGCCAATTCAGCTTGGTGTGCCCGGTGTTGTTGATCGCACACGATTGATGAGTCTTGGAGTGCGAGTTGGTGTTGGTGCATCGATGCGTTATTTGAGCAAGAACCGCGCATCAATTATGAAGATGCTCTCACCAGCCGGCTACGACCCAACTGAGCTTGTGGCTGGTTTGGCCAAAGATGCAAAAGAATTAAACATCGTCGGTCTGCATTCGTTCACTTTCAATAGCGTTGCTGATACTGCAGCCTGGCAACGCGAGGTAATGGCAAGTCAGTGAAAACTGATGCAGTTGTAATTGGCGCGGGAGTCATCGGCGGCGCAGTTGCCTTAGAACTCGCAAAAGCCGGTCGCTCGGTCGTGATCGTTGACAAGGGTTCGGCGGCTGGAGCCGGCTCGACATCTGCGTCATCGGCAATCATTCGGTTCAGCTATTCAACTCTGGACGCTGTGTTGATGGCGTGGGAGTCGGCAACAGTCTGGGAAAACTGGGCAGAGTATCTCGGCGTAGTTGACCCCGACGGAATGGCAAAATTTATTCGCACTGGCTATCTCGTGTACCGCACTGAAGGATACGACGGCGAAACCGTGCGCAAAATTTGGGACGAAATCGGAATTCCATACGACATCTTGACTGCCGATGAATTGCGCAAGAAGTTTCCTGCACTTGATGCCGGCAGCTACTGGCCACCAAAGAAAATCGATGATCCTGCCTTTGGTGATGACGCGGTGGGCGAGTTGTCAGGTCTTTACGATCCACTCAGCGGTTTCATGGATGACCCGATGTTGGCAGCGCACAACTTAGTGAACGCAGCAAAAGCACATGGAGCGCAAACTCGATTCAAAGAAGAAGTTGTTTCAATTGATAATGATGGCAAAAAAATTACCGGTGTGACTCTAGCTAGTGGCGAAAAAATTGAAGCCAAAATTGTTGTCAATGCGGCAGGTCCGCATGCGAGCAAAATAAATCGCATGGCTGGAGTTGCCGAAGAAATGAACATTCGCCATCGCCCATTGCGTCAAGAGGTCTATGTGGCCCCAGCACCAAAGGGATTCAAACTTGAAGACGACGCCCCAATTGTGGCTGACCTAGATACGGGCATTTACTTCAGGCCTCATCCGGGTGGAACATTGAATCTCGGCGGCACTGAGCCAGCGTGTGATGACCTGCACTGGATTGAAGACGCCGACGATTGGCGTCAAGAAACGACCGTTGAAATCTGGGAGACGATGATGTTGCGTCTTGCGCGACGTATGCCCGAGTTCGGTGTGCCGGTTTCACCATCAGGAATTGGCGCTCTCTATGACGCGACTGACGACTGGGTGCCGATTTACGATCGCTCGAGCATCGACGGTTTCTTTATGGCTTGCGGTACGAGTGGCAATCAATTTAAGAATGCTCCACTTGCGGCAATTTTTATTCGGTTGTTGATTGAAGCTTCCGAAGCTGGAAAGAATCACGATGATGAGCCAATTCAATACGTTGGTCCGCGGTCTGGAAAGACTATAAATATTGGCGCGTTCTCGCGTTTGCGACAAGCCCTGATTACTTCTGGAACGGTGATGGGCTAATTCGCGAATGCGAACCTCGCTAAGCGATTTAATCGCAACCGGAAAAATAATTCTCGCCGATGGTGCGACTGGCACAAACTATTTTGAACTCGGCTTGACATCAGGTGAGCCACCAGAGTTTTGGCTTGACTCACACCCTGAACGTGTGGCTGGTTTGCATCAACAATTTGTTGATGCGGGTGCAGACATCATTCTGACCAACACATTTGGCGCGAATCGCCATCGTTTGAAACTGCACAACGCCCAAGCGCGTACATATGAACTTGCCAAGAAGGCGGCCGAGATTGCGCGAAGCGTCGCCGATTCATGCGCGCGACCAGTTGTCGTGGCTGGTTCGGTTGGTCCGACTGGCGAACTGTTTGACCCGCTCGGTGCACTGACACACGATGAGGCCGTCGATACTTTCGAAGAACAGATCCGTGGATTAAAAGACGGCGGTGCCGATGTTGCATGGATTGAAACGATGTCAGCGATCGAAGAAGTTCGTGCAGCAGCTCAGGCTGCGATCAACGTGGGCATGCCATATGTGGCGACATGCAGTTTTGATACGGCTGGTCGCACAATGATGGGTCTGAAACCAGATGGCTTAGCAGATGTCTTTGCTGATCTGGCTGTGCCTCCAGTTGCGATGGGTGCAAATTGTGGCGTCGGTGCATCTGACATTTTGGTGACAGCACTCGAGATGGGGGCGACTGCCAACCACGCGCACATTCCGTTAATAACGAAGGGCAACTGTGGCATTCCAAGATTTGAAGGAATTGAAATTAAATATTCTGGAACGCCTGAACTGATGTCGAAATATGCCGACATGGCGGTGAATGCAGGAGTGCGAATCGTGGGTGGCTGTTGCGGAACTTCACCAGAACATCTAGCGGCGATGCGCAAAGCGATTGATAATCATGTTGCAGGACCGCGACCAACTATCGAATCTATTATCCAGAATATTGGTCCGCTGACTAACAAACCGCCGACCGACAATGATCCGAATCGACGAAAATCCCGACGCGGTTAAAAAGTAGACGCGTTAAAATGTAGGCGCCTTAAAAGTAACAGTTACAGCGCCTGAATAATTTGCTGCAGGCGAGTGTCTGTTGCTGGTCTGGCGCCCAAGTGTTCGATTACCCAAGCAGCAACATTCGTCGCGAATTTTGCCGCGTCAA
>JAEMTQ010000025.1:0-2768 GCA_016462185.1 Ilumatobacteraceae bacterium | reverse complement strand
CCCAAGTGTTCGATTACCCAAGCAGCAACATTCGTCGCGAATTTTGCCGCGTCAACTGCTGAATTTGATTTCAGATAGTGGGCAAGAAATGCGCCCGCAAAAGAGTCGCCGGCGCCCGTTGCGTCCACGAGGTTGTTCGTCGCCGGTGCAATCTGCGTTGCGGTTTTGCCGTCGAATACAAGTGCACCATCAGCATCAAGCTTCAAAATAATCAGTGCATTGTCGTAAATTTTGGCTAGCGCCCGCACGATTGCTTCTGGTTCGTCAAAGCCTGTTAGCACCCGACCTTCTTCAAAGTTAGGGAAAAATATATTGATATTTAGATCTTTGGTCCACGAGAGAAATTGCTCAACACCCATCTCTTGAATCATTTGAAACGAAGCAGGGTCAAAAGAAATCGTCAGATTGTTTTGGTGTGCAAGTTGAGCGGCGATTCGAGCAGCCGAGCGTGGGGGATCGGTGAAGAAACTCCAGGCGGTGAGATGCAGATGACTTGACGAAGTAATTACGTTTCGAGGAAGCTCAGAAGGAATCAAATAAAAATCTGCGCCATGCCCCGAAACCATGCTGCGTTCGCCGGTTTGGTCGACGAAAACCGCCACGCTGCCTGTGAGGTGAGCATCTGTTTCGACGAAGTGATGCGAAACTTTTTCGTTGTCCAGATCTTCGCGCGCCAATTGACCGAAGCGATCTCTGCCAATCTTGCCAACGAAACGAGTTTCTAATCCGCATCGCTTTGCCCAAACTGCGAGGTTGGCGGCGCTGCCACCCGGTGTGAGCATTACCTCGCCGAATGAGTCGCCACCTTTGAGCAAGTTGTTATTCGTGCGGATTAAAACATCCCACGCAAAGTCGCCGACAACGCAAAGTGATTGTGACATCACCCTCAACGGTATCGTCGCGATTTACTGGTGGATGATGCGGGCGGCGCTGCGCGATTCTGCAGTAGCCAAGACGCCGACTGCACCAATCACGAATGTCGCGCCGATTATGCGTGGCACCGTGAGTGGCTCACTGAGAAAAATGACACCTGCAAGAATCGACGCAACTGGCTCGAAAGTTTGAATTACTGCGGTCTTGCCCGTGCCGATCAAATTCATACCTGCGTACAAAGTCGCCGTCGGTATAACCGTTGCGACAACCGCGAGCATCAGCACACTGACCCACCCGTTAATCGCATTCGGAAAGATCACTTCAACAGACGATGGCGCGATGAGTGCATAAATTGCAAAAGAACTAGCGGCGCCAAACATCACAATGGTCACGCCCGTAAAAAGATCAACTTTTGGTAAAACTTTTGAACTGATGATCATGTAGAAGGCATATTCGACAGCGACGATCAACACGAGAATCACACTGATTGTGTCGGCGTTACCGACTTGACCGGCTGCGATTGTGACACCAATCAAGGTTGAGACCAGACACCAAACGATTATTCGGCTCGGCTTGTTGCCCAGAAGCCACCATGACAGCAGAACGACAATCACTGGATTGCAGTAGAAAATAGTGATCGCCAAGCCACTGTCTATGTTTTGAATCGCCGTGAAATAAAGGATCGTCGCCGTGAAGTATCCGAGTGCGCCAAGCAAAAAGAGTTGACCAAACAGAAGCGGTCGCGGCCACTTGGCTTGTCGGCTCGAAACTTTGCGCACGATCAGCATGAGAAGAGTCGCCACAGTGAAGCGGGCGAGCAAAGTGCCAACCGCATTGCCGCCATTGCGGTATGAAAATGTGGCGAAGGTCGGCGCGAGTCCAAACCCGATGCTGCTAACGATGATCAGCGCAACTCCGAGAGAGTTAGGGTTTTTGCGCACCAAGTAAATCTATTACATCGCTCTTGGCAAGGTCATCTAAAACATCAAAATGGTTGCGTGAAGCAATCTCTTTGGTTCGCGACGGGCTTCCTGGGTTACTGACAGACCATGCTGTTGCAAACTCAGTCGATTGACGTTTAAATTCATCGGTCTCGTTTTCGCCCCACACGATTGCAACTGGAGTGTTGTTTTTGACTTTGAGCGTTGTATTTCGAACGAGCTGCTTTATCGGCGACAAGTTGTTTGCAGTTGTCTCGTTCAGCTTTATGTCGTTGTTGATAGATGTATGCAGAATCGGTTCGAGATCGTAGATTCCTGAAATCAAAAGAGCACCTGCGTATTTGGTCTCGTTTTCTGTGCAGAGATTCATAGCGACGAGATGCGCACCCGCCGAGTGACCGACGAGCAACATTTCTGCTGGTTTGTACATCGTTGTTAAAAATTGAATCGCTCGTTTGGTCTGGTCGACTAGCTTCTCGAGCGACTCATTTGGGCAAAGCGAGTAATTGATCGAAGCAGTGTCGTAGCCAAGGTTGCGCCATGCAGGAGTTAAAAAAGTTCCGTCGTTGGCGCTTAACCGGCGCCAAAATCCGCCATGTACGAATACAAATATTTTACGCGACTCTGTTTTTTGCGAATCGATCGGTGCGTGCCACATCCACTCATCGGGATGCTCGCCGTATTTGACTTGTTGGTGAGAAATTGTTTGGCGCGCATGGTCGCCACGGGTCGCATAGTCGTCCAAATAAGTTTGAATATTTGCGACGCGTGAAGCCGGGGTATATTCGCGTTCTAGTTCGGTCGCCGAATACTTGCGCCAAGTCATCGCATTTTTGTCACAATTGCGTGTTCACGAGGATGCGCGTGTCATGAGAGGTTTGGAGCGGGTGACGGGGATCGAACCCGCATAACGAGTTTGGAAAACTCGGACTCTAGCCATTGAGCTACACCCGC
>JAEMTQ010000024.1 GCA_016462185.1 Ilumatobacteraceae bacterium | reverse complement strand
TGATCACAAGTGCGGCGATTGATGCTGCGTTTTGCAACGCTGCACGAGTCACCTTTGCTGGGTCGATGATGCCGGCCTTAACAAGGTCGACATATTCGCCAGTTGCAGCATTGAGACCAATGTTGCCCTTGGCTGCTTCAACTTGTTGCACAGCAACAGCGCCTTCAATACCGGCGTTGTCGGCGATCGCACGAGCAGGTGCTGTCAACGAGTCGTACACGCTTCGTGCACCAGTCGCTTCGTCACCCTCAAGAGCCTTAATCACCTTGAGCACACTCTCGCGGCTGCGCACCAATGCGGTGCCTCCGCCAGCAACAACGCCCTCTTCAATTGCGGCGCGTGTCGCAGAAACTGCGTCTTCAATGCGGTGCTTCTTTTCTTTGAGCTCAACTTCGGTTGCAGCGCCAACTTTGATGACAGCAACGCCACCAGCAAGTTTCGCCAAACGCTCTTGGAGCTTCTCGCGATCCCAATCAGAGTCGGTGTTGTCAATTTCAGTTTTGATTTGGCTAATGCGACCCTTGACTTCGTTCTTGTCGCCAGCACCGTCAACGATTGTTGTCGTTTCTTTGGTGATGATGATGCGCTTGGCGCGGCCGAGCAGATCAAGAGTTACGTTTTCGAGTTTCAAACCAACTTCTTCGCTGATGACTTGGCCACCAGTAAGAACTGCCATGTCTTGCAACATCGCCTTGCGACGATCGCCGAAGCCAGGGGCCTTGACGGCTGTCGAATTGAATGTTCCACGAATCTTGTTGACAACCAAAGTCGCAAGCGCTTCGCCCTCAACATCTTCGGCGATGATTACAAGCTGCTTGCCTGTCTTCATCACGCTCTCGAGAACTGGCAACATCGACTGCACAGTTGTGATCTTTGATGAGTAATACAAGATGTATGCATCTTCAAGAACTGCTTCTTGACGATCTTGGTCTGTCACGAAATATGGCGACAAATAACCCTTGTCAAACTGCATACCTTCTGTGAAATCAAGTTCGATACCAAAAGTGTTCGACTCTTCAACAGTTACGACGCCGTCTTTGCCGACTTTGTCGATCGCGTCGGCAATAACTTTGCCGATTGTTGCATCGCCTGCCGAGATAGTTGCAACGCTGGCGATATCGCTCTTGTCGTCAACTTCTTTGGCCTGACTCTTAAGTGATTCAACAACAGCAGCAACAGCTTTTTCGATTCCGCGCTTGAGCGCCATTGGGTTTGCACCGGCAGCCACATTGCGCATGCCGTGTGTAACCATCGCTTGTGCCAAGACTGTTGCAGTCGTCGTGCCGTCACCAGCAACGTCGTTTGTCTTTGTTGCAACTTCTTTTACCAGCTGAGCACCCATGTTCTCGAACGGATCTTCGAGCTCAACTTCTTTTGCTACCGACACACCGTCGTTAGTAATTGTCGGCGCACCGAATTTCTTGTCGAGCACAACGTTGCGACCTTTTGGTCCGAGCGTAACTTTGACCGCATCGGCCAACTTGTTAACGCCAGCCTCGAGTGCGCGGCGTGCTTCTTCGTTGAATTTAAGAATCTTTGTCATGTTTTAAGTCCTGTTTTTGAGTTGAGGTTTTGAATTAATTATTTTGTAACGATCGCAAGAACGTCGCGACTCGTAAGAATCAAAAGATCATCACCCTTGTGTGAAACCTCTGTGCCGCCGTACTTTGAGTAAAGAACGACATCGCCAACTTTGATATCAAGCGGTGTGTGCTTGCCAGTGTCATCACTCCAGCGACCTGGTCCGACAGCAACAACAGTGCCCTCTTGTGGCTTCTCTTTTGCTGTATCTGGAATTACGAGGCCTGACGCAGTTGTCTTCTCGGCTTCGTTTGGCTTGACCACAATGCGGTCATCAAGTGGCTTTAAGTTCATGTGTTTTTCCTTGTTCTTTTCGTTGGTTGATTTCGTTGATCTGTGACTCGGATTTTCGATTAGCACTCGAACAGTGCGAGTGCCAATGCTATTGACAAGGGGCTATTTTTCCAACCTAAATCACTTACCGGAGCCCGAGATCTCGCGTAAATCAAGCCCAATTCGCCCCAACAGCGTCTCTAGGAGCCGCACTGGCAAACCGATCACTGTGTCGAGTTCTCCTCGCACATCAGCAGTCAGCGCCGCACCTTGACCCTGCACGGCATAAGCCCCCGCTTTACCCATCGACTCGCCCGTGGCCAGATACCACTCGAGCAATTCACTCGTGACTTCGCGCATCGTCACTTTGGATTCATCAAAACCGTTTGCACTGAGACCGTCCCAACGAACACTGACTGCAGTTAAGACACTGTGAGTTTTTCCAGATAATTTTTGGATCATCTGCCTCGCATGTTTTATGTCTTGCGGTTGACCAAAGATTTCGCTATTCAAAGCAACAGTCGTATCGGCGGCAATAATCAAATCTTTTTGATCATGCCGCAACGCAACCAAATCTGCTTTTGCAGCAGCGATTCGTTGCACATACTTGGTGGGCTCTTCGTCAACTCTTGGCGTCTCATCAATCTCTGGCGGATCAATTACAAACTTCAGATTCAGCTTTTCTAAAATTTCTTTACGTCGCGGTGATCGCGACGCCAAAACTATTTTGTTCGCCACAAACAGTTTTTCTAACCACCACTCATATGCGTGAGTGTTGCGTCATCTGGTGCGACCAAGTCGTCTAGATTTTCTAAAAATCCGTGCGGCAAAACAATATTTATTGGGCCGTTGCTATGACCGCGCACAAATCTCTCGCCACCCTCGACAATTCGTGCTTCATGGTCGCACTGGGCAATCAATTGTGCCAAGTGCTCAATGCTTGAAGTCTCACCAAACTGTCGACGCAACTCTCCTCCAACTGGATACCCAGTCAGATACCAGCCTGCATGCTTACGAAATTCACGGATACCGCGACCAGGTGGAAAGTGCGCTTCAAGTGCGATCGCGTGACGCATCATCACTTCAAGCACCCAACCAAGTTTTGGCGTCTCAGGAATCTGATCGCCGTTAAACATCGCCACCATGTCACGAAACAACCATGGCTTACCGAGACATCCACGACCGATAACCACGCCGTCACAACCAGTCACGCGCATCATTTCTTGGGCGTCATTTGCATCCCAAATATCACCGTTACCCAAAACAGGAATATCAGTCACTGCATTTTTCAATTCAGCGATCGCTTCCCATCGCGCAAACGGCGCGTAGTGCTGCTGTGCGGTGCGGGCATGCAACGCAATCGCCGAAACTCCGGCATCTTGACAAATTAAGCCTGTGTGAATATGTGTCAGCAAATCGTCGTTCAGTCCAATGCGAAACTTACAAGTCACCGGAATGCCAAAAGATCCGGCAGTTTTTACGGCTGCTTGCACGATTTCGCGCAACAAATTCTTCTTCAAAGGCACCGCCGCACCACCGCCACGACGCGTAACTTTTGGCGCAGGGCAACCAAAATTCAAGTCGATGTGATCTACGGCGTTGCGTCGACCCAGTTGCGTAATCGCATTCGTCATGATTGTTGGGTCACTGCCATAAAGTTGCAAACTGCGAAACGATTCGTCCGGACCAAACGCGATCATTGCTTCGGTCTTTGGGTTTTTATAAACAAGCGCCGCAGCCATCACCATTTCATTGACATAAACAAGGCCCGGCCCAAATTCGCGACACAACGTGCGAAAAGGCTGGTTCGTCACCCCAGCCATCGGTGCCAAAACAACCGGCGGCCAAATGCTGTGCTCGCCAAGTTTCAATGGCTTAGCCGTTACTAGCTCTTTCATGCGCTTGCCACCGTCAATCCAAGATTTGGATACGCGCCGGCATCGAGCGCCGTGTCGCCGGTCAAAGCCAAGCGGTGCCATCCAGCAGAAGCAATCATCGCCGCATTATCTGTGCACATCGCTAGTGAGGGTAACACCACATGAAAATCTTTTTGAGCGCATGCTTTAGATATTTCACCGCGCAACAACGAATTTGCTGCAACGCCACCGCCGAGGGCAACTGTTTTTGCACCAAGATTCTCAGCCGCCTTGATCGTCTTTGCAACCAAAACATCTACGACGGCACTCTGAAACGAAGCCACGATGTTTTTCGTCTCGGCGTTCGGATTCTTGCGAACGTGATTAATCACAGCCGTTTTTAATCCGCTAAAAGAAACATCTAAGCCGTCATGCATCATCGCCCGCGGAAAATCAATCGCTTTTGCGTCACCGGTTTTTGCCAACTTGTCGATTGCCGGCCCACCCGGGTAACCCAAATCTAAAAATCGTGCGACTTTGTCGAACGCTTCGCCCGCAGCATCGTCTCTTGTCTGACCAACTATTTGATATTTGCCAGGCTCGCGAACTTCAACCAACATCGTGTGTCCACCCGAGACGAGCAACACGAGCATCGGAAATTCAACATTCGGATCATCCAGCATCGCTGCATAGAGATGAGCTTCAAGATGATTCACCCCCACAAACGGAACATCCAAAACCAGAGCCATCGCTTTTGCCGCCGAAACTCCAACTAGAAGCGCGCCGATTAGTCCTGGCCCCACGGTTGCTGCAACTGCATCTACACGATCAAAATTCAATCCAGATTTCGTTAATGCTTGGTCGACCACGGGAGTGATCGCTTCAAGGTGGGCACGACTTGCAATCTCTGGCACTACTCCACCAAAGCGTGCGTGCACTTCAAGTTGCGAGGCCACAACCGACGAGAGCACATCGTTTCCGCCCATTACAAGTGCTGCCGCAGTTTCATCGCAACTTGTTTCGATACCTAAAACGACAGTCGATTTATCGACAGTCAAGTTGCGATTGCTCGCACGTTCAGAACGTTGGTTTGACGAATTCACATTCGACTCAGTTCTATTTTTCGCAAAAGCTCGACGAATTCGGGTTGCTGCACCCCGGCACACCACATAACGATCGCGTCGTCTCGGTTCTCGTAATACTTTTTGCGCACACCTGCAGGCACAAAGCCGAAGCGACGATAAAGCTGTTGCGCTGCAATATTCGTGTGTCGCACCTCGAGGGTCATCGCCTCGCAACCCCGACGATTCGCTTCCCATGCCAAGTCGAGCAACAGTTCGGTGGCAATTCCACGACTTCGCCACATCGGATGCACCGCAACATTGGTGACGTGCGCATCACTGTCGACATAAAGCAGACCGCCGTATCCCACGAGCTCTTCACCAATCGTGCCAACAAGATAGTGACGTCGCCCAGCCCGAACTTGTTCAAGCTCTTCAACAAAAACTTGCGCCGTCCATGGTCGTGGATAAATTTGCTGCTCGATCGGCATGATCTTGCGAATATGCGCCCGTCGCATCGGCACAATCACAAGTTCTTGCAACTCTTCACCTTCGATACTTTGACTCGAGTCGCGCGACTCGCGCAAGTCTTGTGCTTTCGAGCGAATGAAGCGATCCAAAATGCTCATGAGTTCACTCGTGTCTGCCAATTGATTTCAGCATCTGCCTGACGCAAATAAAGTGCCTGCAATTCTGTTGCGGTCTGCCACTGCTCATGCAACGCCAACTCGGCGGCGATCAGTGCCAATACGGCGGCGCTTGGTTGGGCAAGTTGTTCGCTCGCCCATTCAATCGACAGACCAGTTGTTTCAAGCGACTCGCTGATTTGTGCGCGATATCGCAGTGCGCCATTGCCGACTATCAACGCCGCCTGACCTCGATCCACGACGTCAACAATGCAGTCAGATATTTGACCAACTCGGGGCGGTTTGACTTCGATACTTGGGCCAACGTCATTGCGGTACATCGACCAATAAAGTTCGCCACGTCGCGCGTCGATTGTCGACAATACAACTCGATCAGTTGTAGAAACAGAACGCGCCAAGATATCTAGGCTTGAGACACCAATTATCGGCACGTCTAAAACTTGAGCGATCGACTTTGCTGATGCAATGCCCACTCGCATTCCCGTAAATAAACCAGGACCAATATCTACGGCCACGACATCAATCTCGCGCATCGCAATGTCAGCTTGGGCACAAACATTTTCGATCATTGGCGCCAGCAACTCAGCATGACGACGATCACTCGTGACATGAGCACCGGCCAACAACTGCTTTGAGTTGTTAACCGCCACACTCACGGCATCAGTCGAAGTATCTATCGCTAAAACGATCATCGCTCTTAGCCTCGCGCCAATACTTTGAAACTGGCTACCAACTCTTCGCTGAACTTATTAAATCGGCTCGCCCATTGGGCTCCACGGCTTTCAATGGTGACAGTGCGTGGTGCGTCTGCGCTGTTTTCTGCTCCTGCAATTTCATGGGCAAAGCGCATGATCAACGCATCCCCAAGTTCATCGCCGACGATGTCACCCCATTCGACTGCGATTACCCCACCACTGTCTTGCAACTCATCAAGACCCAAATCGGCCAGTTCGCCAGTTCGCTCAAGACGATAAAGGTCGGCGTGATGCAACGACATTCTTCCTGAACCGTAATTGTGCAACAGGTTAAACGTCGGCGAGGTAATCAGATCAGTAACGCCAAGCGCTCGGCCAAAACTTTGTGTAAACGTCGTCTTTCCAGCACCCATTTCACCGGCCAAAATAATCATGTCGCGCGGTCGAACATGCTTGGCAACAATCTGCGCCAGACGATCGGTGTCAACCAACGAGACAAGCAGAATTTTCATCGTGATTACTTTTTGGCGTCAAGATACTTGCGCGGTATGCGTGCGCTTATGCCACAGACAATTTCATAGCCAATTGTTTCAAGTTTGACTGCGATTTCATTTGCTGAAATCGACTGCGAGCCCTGAGCGCCGATCAAAATTGCATGGTCGCCAATTTGCACATCGGCATCACCGCAATTGACCATCAACTGATCCATCGTTACCACGCCAACAATCGGGCAACGCTTGCCACCAATCAAAACTTCGCCACCCACTTTCCAAAGACGACGTTGTACTCCGTCGGCATACCCAATTGGCAGCGTTGCAATCGTCGCCGCTTGGCTCAACTTTGTTCGCAAACCATATGAGACGCCTTCACCCGAAGCAAGATGCTGCACATGGCTGACTCGGGCGTGCAGCGAAAGTGCTGGCTGCAGATCTTTAGCCATAGATTCAAGTTCACCACTCGGCGCAATTCCATAAATTGCGATTCCAACGCGAGCAATGTCGGTTGTTGCACTCAAGACACGCATCGCGGCGGCTGAATTCGAAGTGTGCACATACTTTGGTCGCAAAGACTCTTGATCTAGTTCGGCAACTACGTTGTCGAATCGTTGAACCTGCTTGGCCGTCTCATCATGATTTGGTAAATCAGCCGCAGCAAAGTGCGTGTAGACGCCATCAAGTTGTAGTGACACTAAAGATTTGATCTGTCGACATCGAGTCATCGCGCTGGCAACTGGTGCGCCGACTCGATGCATCCCCGTATCTACTTTCAGGTGAACTTTGCCGACTATTCCAAGATCTGACGCAGTTTTTGCGTAACTATTTATAGTTGACTCGTTATAGAGCGTTGCCACGACATCGTCGCGCAACATTTGCTCGAATTGTGTTGCTGGTTGCTCGCTAACGATCAAAATCGGCGCTGTAATTTTCGCTTGACGAAGTTCGTGGGCCTCGTCAGCAAGCGCCACGCACAAACCTGTTGCACCAGCACCCAAAGCAGCGTGTGCTACTTGAACCGCTCCATGCCCATAGCCATTGGCTTTTACGGTTGCCCAAAGTTGGGCCTTCCCCGCTTGCTTGGCCAACAAAGCAACGTTCTTTTGAATCGCTCCAAGATCTACTTCAACCCACGCCCAACGATTGTCGGTATTCATCGCGGCCGACTTTTAGTTGCTCGCGACAACAGCAACAGCTGTGTCGTCAGTGTGAGAAAGCGAGACAAGCCACGATTTCACACCTTGCGCTTTTGCAATTTCAGCGGCACGACCTGTGACGACCAGTTCGGGCGCACCAGACTCGCGACTACGAATTGAAACGTCGTGCAGATCGAATGCGCCAAGCCCAACCCCGAGAGCTTTCATCGTCGCTTCACGCGCAGCAAATCTCGCCGCCAAACTTGGGGCACTATCAGCACGACCTGCAAGCGATTCAAGTTCTTTTGCGGTGAATACGCGCGAACGCAGCGAAGGCGTTCGGTCTAGTGCATCACGAAACCGCTGCACATTCACAGCGTCAATTCCGATTCCGATCATGTGGGCGTTTACTTTGCGCGCCAGTGATCAGCCATGTCGCTGATCGGCAAAATCAACAAGTCAGCAACCGAAACTTCGGCCAAACGGTCTTCTCTAAATGAACCTTCAGTTTCGGTCACCCAGTCCACAAGTCGGTCGTAGCGACGGTCGTAACCTTGCAACACTGCGCGCATCGCTGTCGCTGGCAAACGATCATGAAACATCACATGCAACAAAGTGATGCCGGTTGTCTGGCCACCTTTTGTTTCAGGCACCATGATCACGGTTCGATTATCGCTTCGCCCGCGCGCCACGAGAACTTCTTGATCGCTTGCGACACGTCGCTTGGTACCCACGAGTTGTGAGTTGCGGTCAACGCGCGACGTGAGATTTTTTGACATTCCCCCACGGTCGACAATTGCGATCGTGGCCTGAGAACTGGCAATGTCACCCTCGATTTGATATCTCGTAAACCCGGTTACGGCACTGACTGCAGCGTCAAGATCGGCAACAATTTTTAGCACACGGTATGAAAGTCGCTCGCGCGCTACACCAGCCTCAAGCAGTGCCTTAACTAGCGGACGATCAAACAAGCCTTCATCGCTGCGCGAGATACCCACCGTCACGGTCTTTGCTTGATGCTTGATCGCGTCAACCGGACGAGTCAATTCATCTACACCACGAGTCAGTGCGCTTGTCAGATCATCTAACAACAACTCTGGCGAGGCGATCTTTCCCGAACTGCGCTGATACGCCTGAACAGGGTCGCTCGACAAAGTGTCGCGCAACATCGTGACGATTCGCACCGCTGTGCTGGCCTCTAAGTTGCCGTCGTAGTTGCCTGTTGCCAATGCATCGGTGAATCGTGTTGCCGGCGCACCCAACTCGGTGCGAATCTTGACCAACAATTTATTTGCATCCCCGCCACGCTCAACTGCGTGCTCGACAACTTCGCGCGCCTCACGCAATGGCCTAGCCAAAGCATCAATCGCCAATGCTGCCTCATAACCAAACAAGTGACCCACCATCACGCTCAATATGAACGACAAATTCGTCTCGACACTTGGCACCAGCAATACTGCTGCCGCTGCATCAAACCTGGTCTGACCCGCAGTCGCAACAACAATCGGCAGTGCTTTGTGAGCCCGATAGATCGCAATCTCTTTGGCTACATCCGAGGCCGTACCTTCAAGCAGCCCAGTTGCACAAACGAAAATCAGTGGCTCGCACGATAGGTCGATGTGTTTTTTGTCCTCAGTCGAGTCACTTGAAATTGATTTGTAACAAAGTTCAGAAAGTTTGATGCGCACTTCTTGCGCTGCGATCGTATTCATGCCGTTGCCAACAACTGTCCAATATCGCCGTGACGACGCAAACTGTTTGGCCGCCGCCGAAATTTGTGGGCGTGTCGCAAGAACTTCAACCAACGCATCTGGAATTTTGCGCAGTCCAGCAAGCAATTCGTGTCGCGCACGATCAGATGCTTTACCAACTGCCTTCGAAAGAGCGCATGCATAAAGAGCGCCGGCTGCAACCTGAGCGTAAAAAGCTTTCGTGCTGGCAACACTCATCTCGACGTCGCGACCATCAGACGTATACATCACTCCGTCTGCTTTGGCCGACAGTTCACTGCCGCGACGGTTGACGATCGCCAAGACACTTGCTCCTCGTGCTCGAGCCAAGTCCACCGTGCGGTTCGTGTCAGTTGTGGTTCCACTCTGACTGACCGCCACAACAAGCGTGTCGCTCATATCAAGTGCCAAACCAAAACCCGAAAGTTCACTGGCCAACAACGCCTCGACGCTTAACTCAATGCCCACAAGCTCACTGAGCAACCTCGCCAATGCTTGCCCCGCAACAGCAGCCGTACCCTGACCAATCACACGTACTTTTTTAATTTCACCAGTCGCCAATCGATCACACACAGATTTAGGCAAGACCTTTTCACCCAAATCTGTAGTCAATAAGCCGTTCACTTCGACAATTCGACCTCGAATCGTTTTGCGAAAACTCTGCGGCGCTTCAGCAATTTCTTTGGCCAAAAAGTGTTTATGTTCACCACGGTTGATATCTCTGGTTGTAATCTCAGCGGTCAAAACTTTGTCTTGGCTAAGTGCAAGTCGACGACCATCGTATGAAACCAACTCAATGCCCGAGAGTTCGCCGGCATTTTCACCAGAGAGCGCGACAACTTGCCCACGGCTTGACGGATTATCAACATCAGCAAGAGCTTCGCCGTCCATGCGCACATAATTAAGCGTCTCTTCAACCACACCGTATGGTTCACTCGCGACAATGAAGCGATCTTCAGCAAGACCGATACACAAACCTTGGCCGCTTCCGTGCAATGCAAGCAGCAACTTGTCTGGCGCCGTTGCGCTCGCCGCAGCAATTGCCACCGAGCCTTCAAACTCGGCAACTGTTTGACGAAATGCATCTAAAAGATCTGAGTTTGTCGACAACCTTCGTGACACCAAAGCGGGGATAACTTTTGCATCGGTTGTGATCGGCCCTGCGACGCGCAATCCGTATTGCACTCGCAAGTCTGCGTGATTATCAACATCGCCATTCAACGCCGCGACAAGATATGCGTCATCGTGCTTGCCTTCAAGTTCTTCGCTGTTCACCGGATGCGCGTTCGGCTCAGAAATAATGCCGACGCTCGCCCAACGAGTGTGGGCCAAAACTGCAACTCGAGAATTAGTTTGCGACAGACATAGACGCAACAGATCGTCTGCCATCACTGCGTTGCGCATTACGCGGGTGTTGTCACCAAGTTCGCCAATTTCTGCTGCTGCTTTATAAACAAAAGACCATGCGTTCTCTGTCATTCGTACGGAGCCAGACATGAACAATGCATCTTCGCTGCGATTTGCAAGCAACGCCTTTACGTTTTTGTCCGTCGGCTTCAGGCCATGATTTGAAACGAGCACGTGAATACCTGCAGAGTCGCGTCCGCGAACTTCAAGCCGATCAAGACCCGAGAATGCTTGTTGAATCGAAAAATATCCGCTGCGCGCCGAACTTGAAGCCCCCTGCCCAGCCAGCGCATCTACAAGTCGCGCGGTTCGAATTCGGTCGTTACGCAACTCCCAGATCGCATCTTTAGCGCGAATAATCTCCTGCAATGCGTGCTCTGAGGTCTCTGTCTGCAAACTCGCCGACTTCTCAAGCGTCAATTCGTAGGCATCAACAATTGCATCAAGTTGATCAATTCGTGACGTCATTGCAGCAACTAATTGATGATTGTCGGCCATGCAGAATTGACCGGCATCACCCCGCAAAAGTTTGTCGGCTGTTGTCACCGCCAAAGCAAGTTGATCGATATCGCTCTTCATTCCGGCTTCGAGTGCGGCATCCAACAGGGCCAAGATCTCTTTGGCAGTTGGGGTGGCTCGCCGTGTCGGACGACTGAGCACGCAGATTATTCCGCACATGGTGACAAGTCTACTTTCGCATCGCTATCAGCCGAGTCGCGTAGTTATGGCTTGCGCCAAGGTGGCAGCGACTGATTCTGCTGTGGCTTGTTGTGACGCTTCAACCATCACCCGAACCATCGGTTCAGTCCCACTCGCTCGCACGAGCACACGTCCATTTGCTTGCAGAGACTTCTCTGCTACTGCAATCTCTGACTCAAAAAGTTTTTCGATATTTTCAACACGTTTGCTGACTCGCAAATTAATTAGCACTTGCGGAAAACTGGTCATTGCTGCACTGGCGATTTCGCCAAGTGTCTTGTTCGCCCCGGCGACAATTGCTGACAACATCAGTGCAGCCAAGAGACCGTCACCAGTTGTGGCCAAATCGCGATAAATAATGTGACCACTCTGTTCGCCACCAAGCACAAGCGAATTCTCTTC
Source organism: Ilumatobacteraceae bacterium (assembly GCA_016462185.1). Lineage (GTDB taxonomy): Bacteria > Actinomycetota > Acidimicrobiia > Acidimicrobiales > Ilumatobacteraceae > BACL27. The sequence goes on along the minus strand of JAEMTQ010000024.1, from coordinate 5,081 downwards.
AAGCGCGGCAAGCACCGATCGGTCTCCGACTGGTGTGGTGACCACTTCAATCTCCGCTTTTTTCATTGCCTGGTGAAAGCCAATGTTTGTCATCACCGTTACGGCAACTTTATTGTTGCGTAAAGTTCCACGACGCTTCATCTCAGTTGCACTGATTGCGATCAAGTGATCTCCGTCAACAATTTCACCCGTTTCGTCTACGGCGATCAATCTGTCACCATCACCATCGAAAGCAATTCCAAAATGTGCACCAACACTTTTGACGACCGAACACAGCATCGCTGGGTGCGTGGCGCCACACTGCTCGTTTATATTTCGACCATCTGGTGTCGCATTAATAGTCGTCACCGTTGCCCCGAGTTTCGTAAAGACTTCTGGTGCAACGTTGCTGTAAGCACCGTTCGCACAGTCAAGAACGACGTGCAATTTGCTGAAGTCTGTCGTGTCAACTATCTGAGACAACCAGTCGCAATACTCTTTGACAAGTTCAGGTTTGACAGTTTTTGCCAAATCGCTGCTCGCACCAATTGCGCCAGAAGTCGATTTACGGATGCGTTCGAGCAACTGTTTTTCAATCTCTTCCTGTTCTGAGTCAGAGAGTTTTCGACCACCGGCACCAAATATCTTGATTCCGTTGTCTTGATACAAGTTGTGCGAGGCGGTAATCGCAATCGCCACGACATTTCGTCGCATTGCCGAAAACGCAATCGCCGGAGTCGGAGCAACCCCCATTAGTTGGGTTTCTATGCCTTCTTTGACGAGCGCATTCGCAATTGCTGTTTCTAGCAGCACCCCAGATTCTCGAGTGTCTCGACCGATCACCACTGTTTTGCATTGCAGAACTTGTGCTGCGACAACTGCCAGATCGGCGGCGTAACTCTCGGTCAGCTCTGTGCCAAATTTGCCACGCACACCGTCGGTACCAAATGTCAACATCTAACCACCAATGCCTTGTCGTAACAAAGAGTGTTGAACGCGATTCTTAAAACTGACGACGCGCACAGCCATGAGCCATGCCGTACAAAAAGAATTAACGCTTTGTGTACTGTGGCGCTTTGCGCGCTTTTTTGAGACCGTATTTCTTGCTCTCTTTGCGACGTGAATCGCGAGTCAACAAGCCAGCCTTCTTCAAAGCAAGTCTTTGAGTTGGATCAAGTTCTACGAGCGCACGTGCAATCGCCATTCTCAACGCACCTGATTGACCGGCAATACCGCCACCCACAATGTCTGCGTCTACGTCGTAGTTCGCCTGAGTGTTCGTAATTCGCAATGCTTCGGTTGAAGAGTTGCGCTGAACCTCTGACGGAAAGTATTCGGCGAACTCACGGTCGTTAATTTTTACAACACCAGTACCTGGTCGAAGTCGCGCGCGACAAACTGCATGCTTACGACGACCTGTTGTCTGTGTTAATGGCTTTGTTCCCACGAGTTATGTTTCCTTTTTCTGTTCAGCGACTCAACGAGCCTTGGCGTGCGGAATCTCAAGCACCTTTGGTGATTGCGCCGCATGTGGATGTTCTGCACCTGGATAAACCTGCAACTTCTTAATCATCTGTCGACCAAGTGAACCTTTTGGCAACATGCCACGAATCGAACGGCGAATTGCATCACCTGGTTTACGACCAAGCAAGTTTGCGTATGTTTCAGACTTGAGACCACCTGGGTAACCCGAATAGTCATAGACCATTTCGCGATCAGCCTTGCCTGAGGTAAGAACAATCTTCGATGCGTTGATGATCACAACATGATCACCCGTGTCCATGCTTGGTGTGTACATCGGCTTGTGCTTGCCGCGAAGCAATGTTGCGACTTCTGTGCAAAGACGACCGAGAACTAAACCTTCTGCGTCGATGATGTGCCAAGCACGCTGCACATCCGTTGGTTTTGCTGAATAAGTACGCATAAAGAAATCCTCAAAAATTAAGTGTTGCAACCGCCAGAGAGCATTTCGCACCCGTTTTAACGGCCTAGTAAGGATAGGGCCGAAAACCCGAGATTCACAATCGGCCCAAGCAAAATATGGGCTTTACCCGCCGGTTAAACGCCCCGATCAGTTATTTCGCTTGGATACCCAACTTCTGTCAGAAATAAACCTTGTGGCGGGGCTAACTGCGACGCCTCGGCGCGATCGCCCGATCGAATCAGCGCCATCATGTCACTGCTGGGTCTCTTTCGCGCACCGATTTCAACAAATGTGCCAACCAGCGACCGAACCATCTGATGACAAAACGCGTTGGCCCGAATATCAAACCTGAACACTGAGTCGTCCATTAGTTTCCAACTTGCTTGCATCACGCACCTACGCAAAGACTTCTCACGCACAATTTCGCCCGTCGCATCTTGCAATTCAGAACCCTCGAGGTCTGGTTCATTATCGGGTTTTGGTCTGCGACAAAATGCAGAAAAATCATGGGTGCCGATTATCGGATCGCAAGCCAACTGCATCGCATGCAAATTCAATGGAGCAATCACATGCCAAGCCGAAGACACTTTAAACGGATCTGGAAAGTCGGCGTTGTAAACGAAATATTGGTAGTGACGCCAAATCGCCGAAAAGCGGGCGTGAAAGTCGGCGCTCGCCCACGCAATTTCTTTGACGATGATTTCTGGGCCGCAAAGTGAATTCAATTGCTTACGCAATGTCAACAAGTCACAATGTGCAGGCACATCACAACTAACCACCTGAGCTTTGGCGTGAACCCCAGCATCAGTTCGACCAGCCGAGACAAGTGGAATCGGCTGTTGAAATATTTGTTGCAACGATCCGCCGAGGCTGCCTGCGACCGTGCTTACTTTCGGGTTAATCGCAAAACCGTGAAACGGCGTGCCGTCATAGGCCACGATCATTCGTACTCGACGCATCAACTTTGACGCAGTCACTGTGCTGAACCGTTTTGGTCGAGTCGAAATTCGACGCTAAGAAATACTTGCGAACTAAATAAGTTCGATGCGCGCCATTGGAGCGTTGTCACCATGGCGTGGACCAAGCTTCATAATGCGAAGGTATCCGCCGTTGCGCTCCAAGTATCTTGGGGCGACAACATTGACAAGTTTGTTAGTCATTTCTTTGTCGCGCAAGTAACTCTGAATTTGACGAATGCGGTGAACTCGCATCGGGCTAGTGCCCTGCGCTTTCTTTGCTTTCGTGATCAACTTTTCGGCAATCGGGCGAAGTGCCTTTGCCTTTGACTCTGTTGTCACAATGCCTTCGGCAGCAAACAATGACGATGCAAGGTTTGCCATCATCAGTTTTTCGTGCGACGAGCTACCACCAAAACTTGGTCCGCGGCGTGGTCTTCCTGGCATATTGAATCGTCTCCCTGTTTAATTTATTTCAGTTCGTTAATTAACTTTGGTGCTCAGATTCGCAATGAGAGACCGCGCTCGTCAAGCTTTTGCTTGATTTCGTCCAGGCTCTTCTGACCGAAGTTAGTGATGTTCATTAAGTCTTCTTCTGAGCGAGTAAGCAACTCGCCAATTGTGTTTACTTGACCGCGCTTCAAGCAGTTGCGAGGACGCTCTGACAAGTCAAGATCTTCGATTGGCAAGTCCAAGTCGCCTGCGCCACTTGAGTAACCAGAAACTTCACCAAGTTCAAGAGCAACTGGCTCTGCGGTGAGGTTTGCTACAAGATCTACAAGTGAGCGAAGTGTCGCACCTGCTGAAGCCAGCGAGTCAACCGGTGTGATTGAGCCGTCTGTCTCGATATCGATAATCAAGTTGTCGTAGTTGGTTGATTGCTCAACGCGTGTCGGCACAACTTCAAAAGTCACGCGACGAATCGGCGAGAAAATTGCATCGATTGGAATCACGCCAATTGTCTTGCGGGCACCGTCACGGTCTGACGACATATAACCCTTGCCGCGCTCTACTGTCAGGTCAAACACAAGCTTGCCTTTTGCTGAGAGAGTGGCGATCTTTTGTGACTTGTTCAAAATCTCGACATCTGATGGAGCTTGAAGGTCGCCAGCGGTGAGATCCATTGGGCCCTTCACGTCTACATGAATGACAACTGGGTCATCTGATGTTGACTGCAAAACGATGTCTTTCAAATTGAGGATGATTTCAGTTACATCTTGCGTAACGCCCTCGATGGTGTCGAATTCATGCAATGCTGATTCGAACTTGACCAAAGTGATTGCCGCACCAGGGATCGACGACAACAACATTCGGCGCAACGAGTTGCCGATTGTGTGGCCAAGACCTGGCTCGAGTGGTCCAACCGAAAACTTCTGACGGTTGTTTTCTGGTGAGCCGATTGGTTCGACTACTGGGCGCTGGATTACAAGCATGATTTCTCCTCAGACCATTCTTTTTGGGGATTACTTTGAATAAAGCTCAACGATTAATTGTTCACGTACAGGCACATCAATTTGCTCACGAACAGGCAACTCACGCACCGTGATTTGCTTGCCGGCTTCGGCAACATCAAGCCATGCCACAACCTTGCGGTCAAGCGTGTCGATGTTGTGCTGAATGACGATCATGTTGCTGCCCTTTTCTGACAGTGTCACGACTTCACCCTTTTGCAATGTGTATGACGGGATATCTACTCGTTTGCCATCGACCTTGATGAGCCCATGACTTACGAACTGACGCGCTTGCGGACGAGATGCCGCCCAACCTGCGCGATAAACCACGTTGTCGAGGCGTGTTTCCAAAAGGCGCAACAAATTTTCGCCTGTCGGACCAGTCAAACGAACTGACCTCTTATATAGGTTGCGGAATTGACGCTCAAGAAGACCGTAGATGAACTTTGCCTTCTGCTTTTCTTGCATCTGGGCTAGGTATTCGCTGCCTGCACCCTTACGGCGTGAACGGCCGTGGTGACCTGGTGGAAACGGACGACGCTCAAGAGCTTTTGAGCCCTTGGTGTTTTCAAAAATGTTCACACCAAGACGGCGCGAAATACGAACTTTTGGACCTGTATAGCGAGCCATGAGTTATGGTCTCTTTCTCTTTGGCTGACGACAGCCGTTATGCGGAACTGGTGAAAGATCTTTGATTCCAGATACTTCGATGCCAAGATTTTGAATCTGACGCAACGCTGTGTCACGACCAGAGCCTGGACCTTTTACATG
>JAEMTQ010000089.1 GCA_016462185.1 Ilumatobacteraceae bacterium | reverse complement strand
TTTGGCTTGCGCTTGAATTCGCGCTTCGGACGTGGTGGTCGCAGTGGACGCGGGGCTTGCGCACCGGGTTTAACTTCAATTGCAAACAGTGCCGCAATTTGTGGCACGAGAGGTGCCAAGCGCTTGACTGTTTCACGCAACGCATCGGTTGTGGCTTGAGGTGCACCAAGCGGTTTGACGGCAGTGCGAATAGGCGAGAAGGCGAGCGCTTCGAGAATTGCTATCCAACGATCTGAAGTTGCATCGTTCGAAAGCGAATCTGTTGTCGCGCGAGCAAGTTGCTGACCGAGATCAACAGGAAACAGCACACCTGCTTTTGGTGGCTCACCTGAAAGTTTTATCGCACGCAAAATTCGTGTTGCGGCGAGAGCGGCTTTGATGTCGTCGATCCACTGAGTCATTTCAGTTTCTTGGCGTTGCTTCAGAGCTATTTTTAATTCAGTTGCGAGTTCTCGGGTTGTTTCGTCACGCACGACCATTGGGTCATCGGCACCTACGACTACAGCACGCAAGTCGCGGAGGTCAAGTAGAGCGAGTTCTTTTTTCGCAGCCTCTGCTTTGTCGAGCCATTCGGCGACCCGAAGTTTTGGCAAAATATCTTGGGCCATCGAAACCAAACCATCAGCTTTGATCTCTGGTTTGCCTTCGGCCTTCAATTGGGTGTTCTGAGTCTTTATTGCCTCACGAACGGCACGCAGACCACCAGCAAGAGCTCGTTCGGCGACGCTTCGTTGCTCGACGGGGAGAGAAGCAAGCACGGCGGCTCGATGAGCGCGGCCAGGCTTCAAACGCTTTGCAATTGGACGAACCGGAAGCACGACAGCAGGAGTTGCCGACGTATCACGTGGAGCACGAGGTTCGCGTGGCGTGCGATCACGGCGCGGTTTGTCGTCGCTTGGTGTGCGCTCAGTACGCGGTGGGCGATCAGTGCGGGGACCGCGCTTATCGCGTTGCGGTTTATCAGACTTCGATTTCTTTGCCAATTTTTCGGTTACTGCAGTAAACGGCTTGTCGTCAATCAGCTGAAGAAAAGTTGCCTTCTGTGATTTGTCGCGCTGTTGAACAACTGAAAGAACTGTGATGCCGTCAATATCAAAATCAGCTTCGATCTTTAAAACGTCACCGACTTTGCTTGCGTTTGGCAAAAGCGAAGATACAACAACACCTTTTGGAACTTTCGCTCCGGCTGCGCGCCAAGTCCACGTTCCGTCTTCACGCGTGCTCGTCAATTCGATATCAAGGCGCCTAGACATGAGCCTTTACGGTATAGGCAAACATATGATTTGACATATTTTGATAGCGCTTTGAGTGCGCATAAATACACACTTTAAAATTTGTTGAGCAAAACTAGTACGGTGATTTTGTGGCTATTTACGCTTTAGGTGATCGGGTGCCGAAAATTCATGAGACGGCGTTCGTACACCCCGAAGCCGTCGTAATAGGCGCAGTTGAGATCGGCGCAGAATCAACAATTTGGGCAGGCGCCGTATTGCGCGGCGATGACGGCGAGATTCGAATCGGTGCGCGAACGAGCATCCAAGACAATTCAGTGCTTCACACGACACCAGAAACGCCAACCATCGTTGGCGACGATTGCGTGATCGGCCACATCGTGCATCTTGAGGCATGCACGATTCAATCTGGCTCACAAGTGTCATCTGGCGCGATCGTCTTGCATCGCGTTGTTGTTGAATCTGGAGCAATCGTTGGTGCGAACTCTGTTGTTCTGAATGACACTGTTGTGCCTGCCGGAGCGCTGGCCGTTGGTTCGCCTGCAGTGATCAAAGAGGGTCGCGCACGAAAAGAAGACATCGAGCACGGCGTTCGGGTTTATGTCGCTAAGGGCAAAGTTTTTTCAGAAAAATTGCGCAAGATTCGCGACTAGCGAATCGCAGCAAACAATTCGCTTAAGTCAATGCGTTCGGATTCGACCAAATAGTGGTTTGCTGCGTCACGACGAAATTGTGCACAAAGATCGGGCCTAAAGAATCGAGCACCCTCACGAATCACATAGTTGAGGATGAAGAACCTGTACGCAAATGGCAGAAACTCAATTTCAGTTCGGCTTAACGGAAAAACCTCGTGATAGGCGCTGATGAATTTAACGAAGCGCGGCTCTGTGAGTGTGTGGGCAGAATATGAAAACTGGGTCTTGTCGCCGGTGCGAGACGAAACGCGACTAAGAAAATAGAAATCAAGTAGGCGAGACTCGATACGAAACCAGTCGTAGTCCCATCTAGTTGAAAACTCGAACGACTTGGTGTTGTCTGCGGTCGTTGGTCGCACTGAAAAATTGCCGAGATTCCAGTCAACCAAAATTGGAATACGCGTCCATTCGTCGTAATGAACTTTTTCAAGATGCAACAGTAAGTCGTGAGTAAATCGTTGCAGCGTTGAAATCGCTAAAGAGTCGAGACCAAAATCTGTTTGGGCTTGATCACCACGCAACAAGTCGTATAAATGCACCGCGTCACCTTTAATTGAGTTAGACGTTGGCGGTAGCGAGTTTGTAATTTCAGTACATGCCAAGTGAAACTCGGCCATCTCACGGGCCAACGAGACGACATCTCTGTCATCCAGAATTCGGGGCAGACCAGCATTGACTTGAACATCTGTGTAGAAAACCGCCCAGCAAGAGCCGTCGTACCACGTATATGGTCGTCCATTTTTTGTGAGTACATCGGCGAGAAACCCTGACCAGCGACCACCGCGAAGCTGAGAACTGCAGCGGGCGAGTCTGTCGTGATCTTCGGCAAATTGAAAATATGACCCGTAGGAACTTACTTTGGCAATGAGTTTCGAATTATCAGAAAGCGTGATTCGAAACACGCGATTTGTTGAAACATGTGCCGATGTCTCGACAAAATTTGTGATTGATCGCAAATCGCCAAAACTCGACCAGGCATCTAAAACATTTTGATGAGCATTCGGCAACGATTCGGCGTTCGACATTTGCGGCAAAGCCATGCTCTAGTCTCGCAGAAATGAGATCTCGCGAGTTGCGACGATTTTAAGAGCGGGCGCGAATACCGATTGGTGCGATTAAGTGAAATCCTGCTTGATGGCGTTGCTCTTCTGATTCTCCGCCCCAAAAACCGTATTCATGATGATCGCGAGCAAACTCTTTGCAAGTTGTCAACACGGTGCAAGACTCACAAACCGTGCGCGCCATATCTTCTCGACGCTCACGCGCTTGTGGGCGTTCGGCTGCCGGTGGAAAGAAAACATCGGTGAGGCCGCGACACGCAGCGTTGTTCATCCACTTATCGTCTGTCTCAATTCTTCTTTGATAGAAGTCAGCTGATGACACATCGTCAAGATAACCGATAACTAACTGATCAGTCAATTAGATCTTGAGCGCTTGTGAAACCCCTTCGGCAAAGTTTTCGATGTCTTGTTGAGTCGTATCCCAGGCAGTCATCCATCTGTATTGGTGGTTTGGCAGATCCCAATCCCAGAAGAAGGCCCACTCTTGCAACTGGCTTGCAGAGGGCTCGTGGATGGTTGGAAACAGGCTGTTGACCGCAGGGGGAGCGATCAAACCGAGCGATTTGTGATGCTTCGTCTGTTCGTAGAGGGCTTGAGCCATGTTGTTGGCATTCGTTGCCAACTTGAACATTAAGTCATTTTGCAAAAGCTCAACGTATTGCGCCGAGACAAATCGCATTTTCGAATACAGCTGCGTTGTTTGCTTACGAATGTATTCAACTCGGGTTGCAAGGCTCGTGTTGAAAAATACAACAGCTTCACCAAACATTAAACCGGCCTTTGTACCACCGAAACTAAGCACATCAACACCCGCGTCAATCGTGAAGCTTCGCAATGCTTGCGGTGTTGCGCCAAGTGCTGCTGCGGCATTTGTGATGCGCGCACCATCCATGTGCACGAGCATGCCGAGTTCATGCGCTGTCTCACAAATATTTTTTACTTCTTGTGCTGTATAGAGCGTGCCAAGTTCGGTGGCCTGAGTAATTGAAACGACCGCTGGCTGCGCATGATGCAAGTTGCCGCGCAAATGTGCGACGCTACGAATGTCTTCTGGCTTTAACTTGCCATCTGTTGATGGCATCGTCATCATTTTTGCACCGAGAAATTTTTCAGGCGCACCAGCCTCGTCGACTGCAATGTGCGCCGAAGATGTACACACAACTGCATCGACTGGTCGCAACATGCACGCAAGTGCCAAAACATTTGCGCCAGTTCCACCAAAAACGAATTCAGTTACAACATCAGCGTCAAACAGTTCGTTGAACAATTTTTTTGCCTGATCGGTCTGTGTGTCTTGACCGTAGGCGAGGGCATGCAATGAGTTGGCTCGAGCAATCGCCGACATGATGTCTGGGTGCGCGCCGGCTGCATTGTCAGAAGCCATGAATCGTGGTGGGCGAGGAAGCGTAATTTTCACTGATTCATTATGCCTGCGC
>JAEMTQ010000001.1:93555-102150 GCA_016462185.1 Ilumatobacteraceae bacterium | reverse complement strand
CTTAGGTCTGCGAGTCGCTTTGTTGCAAACTGTGATGGCCAGCGGTTATCGCGAGGCAAGTCTTTCGCAACGAAGTCGAGTTCAAACGCTGCCTGCAGAGCGAGGATCAATTGTTGATCGCAACGGCCGCGAGTTGGCATTGCCGGTGCCAACGCGCACAGTTTTTGCAGACCCACGGTCTGTGATTGATCCAGTTGGTGTCGCGCATGCAGTTGCAGGTGTTTTGCAACTCAGCCCACAGGCTGAAGTTGACTTGGCAACAAAACTGCAAGATAAGACCTCAAGTTTCGTTTTCTTGGCTCGTCAAGCAGACAAAGAAGTTGCAGATGCAATTACGTCATTAAATCTTAAAGGCGTCTCTTCGTATCGCGAAAGTGGTCGGGCATTGACAAGTGGAGGATTGCAGGCAGTCGTGGGCCGAACCGACGTTGACGGAGTTGGTATTTCAGGTCTTGAGTTGCAGTATCACGATTTGTTGACTGGCGTCAACGGTCGAATTGAGCGTGAAGTAAACAGCAGCGGTAAATCAATTGCTGCCGGATCAGGTGAAGTTATCGAACCAGTTCCGGGTGGCCGTTTGACGACCACGATTGATCGCACGATTCAATTTCAAGTTGACGGAATTGTCAAGCAACAAGTCGAGCGTCTTGGCGCCCGTGGTGGTACGGCCGTTGTGATGGATACAAAAACTGGTGAGATTCTTGCGGTGTCGAATATTCGTCGCAACGAAGACGGAACATATTCAAGTGAGTCGGGCAACTCTGCGGCCGTTGAAGCCAACGAGCCAGGTTCTGTTGCAAAAGTGTTTAGCGTTGCCGCTGCGATCAATGAAGGCACAGTAAAAATTGATTCAAAGTTCAGTGTTCCGGGCTCATATTTATTTGATCCGGGCACAAAATGGCAAAAAAGGGTCACTGACGCCTATCCGCACGGACTCGAAGAAATGTCTGTGCGCAAAATTTTGGTTGATTCTTCAAACTTGGGAACAGTGCTGATTTCAAGAACCTTGACGACAAAGCAGAATCACGAGTATTTAAAGCTGTTTGGATTTGGCGCCAAGACTGAAATCAAGTATCCAGGCGAAGCGCGTGGCGCTTTAAGGCCATCCGAAAAATGGCAGGGTACAGAAAAAATAACGTTCGCTTACGGTTATGGATACACGGCTACTGCATTGCAGATGGCTGCAGCGGTAAACACTGTTGCCAACAATGGCGTTTACGTGGCGCCTAAATTAATTCTCAAAACAACTGATCAAGACGGTGTCGAGACTTCGACGCCATCATCGCCGTCGCATCAAGTTGTTTCATCGCAGACGGCAAAGATAATGACGTCAATGATGACAGATGTTGTTTGTTACGGAACAGGAAAGTTAGCCAAACTACAAGGCTTAAGCGTTGCTGGTAAGACCGGTACGGCCTACAAGCTTCAAGAAAATGGAACATATCTGGATGACGAGGGTGCTCGTACCTACTTTGCATCCTTCGTAGGTTTTTTGCCAGCGAACAATCCACGCATGACAGTTCTTGTTTCGATTGATGAACCAGACAGTTCTTCGCTAGACCGTTTTGGTGGCACAGCGGCCGCTCCAGTTTTTGCACGTATCGGTCAAGTTCTTATTAACGAGATGAACATCCGCCCTGAAGGCGGAGATGTGGGCTGTGTTGGTTCGCGTCCTGCCGAACTTGGGCCGGGTCACTGAGATGCCGACTCGCTCAGCACGCCAGTTAGATCAACTGCTGGCAGGTGCATCTGAGGTAGTCGTTCGCGAGGTATTCGGAAATACAAATGTTCAAGTCAGTGAAATCACCCATGACTCTTCGAAAGTAGTCAAAGGATCAATTTTTTGTTGCGTTGTTGGTGAAAATACCGACGGTCACAATTTTGCCCAAGTCGCAAAGAACAATGGGGCAGTCGCATTGCTCGTTGAAAGGCGCCTTGAAGTTGACTTGGTGCAAGTGATCGTGAGCGACGTTCGATCAGCCATGGGATACCTTGCGGCTGAGTTGTTTGATCGTCCGAGTAAAAAACTCAATGTCATCGGCATCACAGGAACGAATGGAAAAACAACAACTTCGCACATGCTTGCTGCGATTCTCAATCAGCACGGCTGGTCAACAACCGTGTTTGGCACGCTCACTGGGGCGCGCACAACCCCAGAGTCGACAGACTTACAGCGATCGCTTGCGAGCGAGCTTGATCGTGGATGCGATGCGGTCGTAATGGAAGTTTCATCACACGCACTTACGTTGCGACGAATTGAAGGCACTGCGTTCAAGGCGGCAATTTTCACAAACTTGGGTCAAGATCACTTGGACTTTCATAAAACGACAGAAGAGTATTTCGCAGCAAAGGCTCAACTGTTCGGCAAAAAATTCACTAAACAATGCATTATCAATCGTGATGATGTGCACGGCTCGCTATTGATTGATTCTCTCGGAAATCAGCAAGGCATTGAGGTTGACGCATTCGGGTTTGGTGACGCAGAGCAAGTGCAGGCCAATGTTGCCAAGATCTCGTTCGTTTGGCGGGGTCAAAAGATAGAAATCGCCACAGGTGGAAACTTCAACGTAATGAACGCGCTAGCTGCCGCGACTGCAGCAGCCAAACTTGGTGTCACGGCTGGTGACATCGCTAAAGGTTTGGCTGCTGCAAGCGCAGTACCGGGGCGATTTGAGTCTGTAAGTGTTGGTCAAAGTTTTTCGGTTGTTGTCGATTATGCACACACACCAGAAGCTTTGCAAAATGTTTTACAAGCCGCACGTGAACTGATTAATGACGCTGCACGTGTCATTGTCGTTTTTGGTTGCGGTGGCGATCGGGATCATACAAAGCGACCTAAGATGGGTGCAGTTGCGACGAAGTTCGCAGATGTCGTCTACATCACTTCAGACAATCCTCGCCATGAAAACGCCCAGACTATTGCCGACGAAATTAAGAGTGGCACTTCAGAAATCGGCAAAGTCATCGTAGATCTTGATCGTCGCAGCGCAATCGCAGCATCTTTCGCTAACGCCAAGTCGGGCGACATTGTTGTGATCGCAGGCAAAGGGCACGAATCGACCCAGACAATTGGCGCAACTGAGATTTCATTCAGCGATGCCGAAGTATCTCGCGAGTTGCTAAAGGCCGCATCGTGATCGCGATTCTCACCGCGGCCGGTGTCGCAATGATCGCTTCGCTGATCGGTACTCGCGTGTTGATCACGATCTTCAAACGAATTGGTAAAGGTCAGCCAATACTTGGCGCCGAAGATCGTGGCCCGGTGCAGCATATGAAAAAGCAGGGAACCCCAACTATGGGTGGCATTGCGATTTTGTTTTCTGCAGCACTCGGTTGGTTTGTTGCCCACTTTAGAGACGGGCTTCCGTTTTCAGATCAGTCGATGATCATTTGGGCCGCGGTTCTCGTACTCGGCTTTGTCGGATTTCTGGACGACTTTCTCAAGGTGCAGCGCCAACACAACCGCGGACTCTTCTGGAAGAAGAAGGGTTACATCACTTTCGCAATTTGCATCGCCTTGACATGGTGGTTGACCGCAGCAACAGGCGTCAGCGAAACTCTCTCGTTCACTCGCGCAGATTTACCTGGCATTACTTTTACTTGGCCACTGTTTGTCATTTGGACGGCACTCATGGTCTGGGGAACTTCAAACGCCGTGAACGTGACCGACGGTTTAGATGGTCTGGCTGCAGGCTCGGCTTCATTTGGATTTATTGCTTTCACTGTGATCGCATATTGGGCGTTTCGTAATCCAGCTCTTTACGGCGATGTTGTCAACCCTTTGGATCTCGCAGTTTTGTCTGCATCGCTTGCCGGTGCATGCGGAGGCTTTTTATGGTGGAACGCGGCACCAGCAAAAATTTTTATGGGCGATGTTGGTGCACTCGGACTCGGCACGGCGCTTGGTCTGCTGGCTGTAACTACTAATACACACTTGCTTTTGCCAATCATCTGTGGCATCAATGTGCTCGAAGCAGGATCTGTTGCAGTTCAGATGGGCGTGTTCAAAGCATCTGGTCGTAAAAAACGTTTGTTCAAAAACTCGCCAATTCATCATCACTTTGAACAAAGTGGTTGGCCAGAGACAACCGTAATTATTCGTTTTTGGATTATTTCTGCAATCTGTGTTTCGACCGCCGTGGCAATTTTCATTGCCGACTTCACAAATATGCAAAACCTCTACGGGATGCGTCGCTGATATGACTACGACTCTCGTCTACGGGTTGGCGATTGCTGGGCGAGCAGTAGCGAGCGAACTTGTTGCGCGAGGCGAGCATGTTGTCTTGGCAGATGATGTGTCAAACGAAAATAATTCTGAGTTCGCAAAAACTTTGAACAGCAAAGTTTCAGTTAAGCCGTCTGAAAAAGACCTTGAATTGATACTTCAACAAGTCGATCGTGTGGTTCCGGCGCCCGGCATTGCAGAAAGCCACATGTTGTTTCAAACCTCGATGCGAATGAACAAACCAGTGATGTCAGAAATTGAACTTGCTTATCGCTTCGAGCAGATGAATTCAAAGCCACGGCCGATGTTGGGTATTACCGGCACAGACGGCAAGACAACCACAACGTTGATGGCTGCAGCAATGCTTAATGCGGCCAATTGTAAAACTGCGGCTGTTGGCAACACTGAGACGCCGTTGATCGCGGCACTCGGCAGTGATGCACAAGCATTTGCAGTCGAGTGTTCAAGTTTTCGGTTGACATTTACACAGACTTTTCGCACGCAGGCATCTGTTTGGTTGAACCTCGCACCCGACCATTTGGACTGGCACTCATCGATTGATTCGTATCGTGCAGCCAAGGCAAAAATTTGGCAAAGTCTTGTTGATACTGATGTTGCAGTCGTTCCTGAATCTGATCCATCTATTGCAAAAATTGCCCGAAGTAGCAGAGGCAAAATCGTCAGTTTCGGAACTAGCTCTGGTGATTATCACGCCACCAACGGAGTCTTGACTTCACCATCTGGCGAAATTTTGAACGTTCGAGAAATGGCAAGAAGTCTGCCGCACGATGTGACTAATGCATTGGCTGCTGCAGCGCTTGCAATCGAGTCTGGACTTGCAACTCGGTCGCATGTAGCCGAGGCTCTGAAAAGTTTTGTGCATGCGCCGCATCGCATCGAACTCGTTGCCGATTTCGCCGATGTTCGTTGGTACAACGACTCAAAGGCGACAAGCCCGCATGCTTCAAGTGTTGCGCTGAACTCTTTCAAATCAATTGTTTTGATCGCCGGAGGCAAAAACAAAGATCTTGATCTCTCGGTGATGGCTAGCTTTCCGAGCCACATGAAGGCTGTCGTAGCAATCGGCAAATCTGCAAAAGAGATTGCATCGGCATTTTCCGGAGTTTGCGAAGTGCGAACGGCAAGTTCGATGCACGAAGCCGTCGAATTCGCTGATCAACTTGCTGGTTCTGGTGACGTTGTGCTGCTTTCGCCTGGTTGCACCAGTTACGACTGGTACAAAAACTACGGCGAACGTGGTGAAGATTTTAAAAAAGAAGTCAGTGCATTAATTAATCAAAAGCCAAAAGCTAAACAAAAATAGTCAAGAGGAAAAATGAGCACAGCAACCACATCACCAACAAATCGAGCAATGACACTTGCCGAACGTCGGCGCGCAGTACTTGACCAAGGCGGTCTGCTCTCGTCGCGACGCGTTGCCCAAAAGCCTGCGAACAAAACCTTTTTCATAATCTTCATCACGGTGCTCACACTCGTTGCGATCGGGCTTGTAATGGTGATGTCTTCGTCCTCGATTGTTGCGTTAAATCGCGGGTTGTCTCCATGGACGATGTTTTTTAAGCAGCTGATGTGGGCTTGCGTGGGCGGACTCGGAATGGCGTTCTTTTATCGCTTTCCGTATCCAATGTTGCGACGATGTGTTTTTCCAGGACTGCTGGGTGCCTACGGCTTGATGCTTTTGCCGTTCGCACCAAACATTGGCGTCAGCACAAATGGTGCCCGCGCTTGGGTTGTGCTTGGTCCAGTCGGTTTTCAACCGTCTGAGTTTTTGAAATTCGCTTTGCTTGCTTATTGTGCAAACTTGCTTGGTCGTCGTCAAAAAGAAGTAACCGACATCAACCGAACAATCAAACCCGTAATTTATGCGTGGTTGGTAGCCGTGGTTCTCTGCGTCGCGCAGAAAGACCTGGGTGGTGCAATCGTCATGTCTTGCATTGTTTTGACAGTGATGTTTATGTCAGGTATTCCAATGCGAATCATTGGGGCTATCGCTGGCGCTTCGATGAGTGGGGCGCTGTTCATCACACTTGTAAGTTCGTCTCGTCGCAACCGATGGACGGCATTTTTGAATCTTGATGAGACAAAGGCGTCTTTCGGATATCAGGTTTGGCAGTCGATTCTTTCAATTTCAAATGGTGGCATCTCGGGAGCAGGCATTGGCGCCGGCACTGGCAAGTGGGGTTATGTTCCACTTGCACATAGCGACTTCATTTTTTCGACAATTGCCGAAGAGTTCGGCTTGATCGGTGTTACGGCAATCATCGGCGGTTTCTTGGTGCTTGTTGTCAGTGGCTTTCGAGTTGCGATGGCGGCTCAAGAAAAGTTTGGCGCATTGCTCGCGGGTGGCGTGACGATGTGGTTTGCCTTTCAAGCAATCATCAATATCGGAGGCGTGTCTGGATCGATGCCAGTGACAGGTTTGACACTGCCACTCATCTCATACGGCGGAAGTTCGCTACTTGTATGCATGTCAGCAGCTGGCCTGTTGATGAATGTCGCGCGTAATATGAAGTGAGCGATTCACACAAGTAGAACCTCTTGACCAACCCAAACCATCACGTCTTTGCCGTAATCACTGGTGGTGGAACTAGCGGTCATGTAATACCTGCTCTTGCGATTGCAGAGCTGTTGCAAGACTCTGGATACTCGCTTGACCAACTGCATTATGTTGGCTCAACATCGGGCATTGAAACTTCTCTGGTGCCGCCAACCAAGATTGCTATGTCGCTTCTTGCGGTGCAAGGTTTCAGTCGGCGAATTTCGCTTCGTGCGTTGCAAAAAAATATCTCAACTGTCAAAGTTCTGCGAAACGCAACCAAACAAGCTGAAGCGTTGCTCGAATCTCTGCAACCACGTATTGTCATTTCGGTCGGAGGATACGTAAGTGTGCCGACAGCTCGCGCCGCAAAGAATCTTGGCATTCCGACTTTGACTGTGTCATATGATCGCCAGCCAGGGCTTGCCACTCGTCAACAGGCGCGCAGTGCGAGTGCTGTAGCAGTTGCATATCTGCCATCTGACTTAAAAAAAGCTACCTTGACCGGCGCTCCAGTTCGACGTGTGATCCGCAATCTTGACATTGAGGCAACGCGTAGCGATGCTCGCACGCGATTGGGTCTGCCGCAAGACAGAAAAGTTGTATGTGTTACGGGAGGTTCGCTTGGTTCGGCTGCGCTTAACGCGGTCGCGCGTCAATTTGTCGAGAGCAACCAAAGCCGAGAAGACATTTGTTTGATTCATTTAACTGGTCAGCGTTATATCAATGATGATCAACCCGAGTTTGAACCTAGAGCAAAAATTACTTATAAGCGACTTGAGTCGACGGTTGCGATGCAAGATGTCTATAGCGCGAGCGATCTTGTAGTTGCACGTGCGGGGGCAAGCACAGTTGCTGAGATCTCAACGATCGGTATAGCCAGCGTGCTTGTGCCTTGGGCGCAAGCAGCAGAAGACCATCAAACAGCCAACGCCAATTGGCTTGGTGAGCTTGGCGGGGCGATAGTGATAGATGAAAAGGCTTTTTCAACAGTTGAAATTGCCGCTCAAATCACAGCGCTGATCGATGACAATGCAAAAATCTCGGCTCTTGGTTTGGCTGCAAGAAAAGCAGGCGCTCAGCACAGAAATACGAGTCTCGCGAGTTTGATTATTGAGACGGCGCAGCAAACCAAGTCACATCTAGATTTGGCAAGCACTAAACGGATACATGTTGTTGGGGTTGGTGGCCCCGGAATGTCGGCGATTGCCACTGTTTTGGCCGAGATGGGACACATTGTTTCAGGAAGCGATGTTCGCCAATCCGAAATCATTGATCGTCTTCAACAAGTTGGTGTGCAAGTCAATCTTGGTCACAAAGCGTCGGTAGTTGAAGACTGCGACTTCGTTACAGGGTCACCAGCAATCGCCGCTTCAAACATTGAATATCAACATGCACGAACTATCAAGGTGGCGGTTGCAACCCGAGCCCAAACATTGGCGCAAATTTGCAAGCGTGCAACAAGTATCGGAGTCGCAGGAACCCACGGCAAGACGACTACATCATCAATGTTGGCAACGATTTTAATTTCGGCAGGAAAGAATCCAAGTTTCTTGATTGGTGGAGATGTCGTTTCGTTAGGACGTGGCGCCACGTGGACAGGCGGAGAACTTTTCGTTGTAGAAGCAGATGAAAGCGACGGCACTCATTCTCAATTGCCGTTAGTGGCAACAATTTTGACGAATGTCGATATTGATCACTTAGATCATTTCAAAACTCAAGCGGCGATTGAGCAGAGCTTTTTTGAATATGTCGCCAGCGTTCAGGGCCCGAAAGTTTTGTGTCTCGACGACGCTGTTTGTGCGTCAATCGC
>JAEMTQ010000001.1:91790-93455 GCA_016462185.1 Ilumatobacteraceae bacterium | reverse complement strand
CGCAGGCAAGTTTGGCGCTTGACACATTTGGTGGTGTGGCGCGACGCTTTGAAGCTCAAGGTTCAGATGGTGGCGTCACATTTATCGACGACTATGCCCACTTGCCCAATGAAATTGCGGCAGTTCTTTCTGGTGCGCGCGACGAGACAGATAAATGGTCTCGCGTAGTAGCAGTCTTTCAGCCAAATCGTTTCAATCGCATGTCGGTGATTTCGCATTTGTACGCCGATGCTTTTGTCGCTGCCGATCTTGTGGTTGTCACAGACATTTATCCCTCAGGAACGCAGCCAATCGCAGGTGTGACTGGTCAATTAGTCGTCGACGCAATTCTCAAGTCGCACCCAGAGTGTGAGGTCGTGTACCAGCCGCTTCGAGCAAATCTCGTAGAGTTCTTGGCAGATGAACTCAAAACTGGTGACCTTTGCATCTCAATGGGCTGCGGCGATATTGCCACGTTGCCCCAAGAAGTGATCGCGCAACGCCGAGGTAAGTGAATTTGATTACTGAATTTGCGCGCCCAAGCGACAAAGACTTGAATCGGTTTTCGGCACTACTCGGCGATCGGCTCACCAGAGAAGAACCGATCGGTCCTTATACGACGTATCGAGTTGGTGGCGCGGCTTCATTGTTTATGCGTGCGATGAGTGTTGAAGATCTGCATGCCGTTTCTCGGGCATTGTCAAAAGTTGCGATACCTGTCTTGATGCTTGGCCGCGGCAGCAACATGTTGGTAAGCGATTCTGGTTTTCGTGGGCTTGCAATTGCATTAGGACCTTTTGCCGAGCAGATCAGCCTGCCGAGCGTTGATCAGTCGCCAATACTGGTGGCCGGAGCGATGTCGTCATTGCCAGTTCTTGCTCGACAGAGCGTGAGCGCCGGTTTGCGTGGTTTCGAATGGGCAGTAGGAGTGCCGGGTTCAATCGGTGGCGCTGTGCGAATGAATGCTGGCGGTCACGGCTCAGACATGATCGCCTCACTTTTGAGTGTTCGTTTGTTTCACCTCGAGAAGGGGATTGAAGCCAATGTCTCTGCGGCGAATTTGGGATTGAGATTTCGTGGCTCTGACTTGACTGACGAGCATGTTGTGATTTCGGCAACGTTGCGACTCGCTTGGGGCGATAAGTCAGAGGGCGAATCACGACTGGCTGAAATTGTCAAATGGCGTCGCGAGCACCAACCAGGTGGACAAAACGCGGGATCGGTTTTTGTAAATCCTGTTTCAGGCGCATCATCTGCAGGTGCGTTAATCGACGAACTTGGGCTTCGTGATTATCGAATTGGTTCGGCTGTTGTCTCGGCGAAACACGCAAATTTTATTCAAGCCGACGAAGACGGTCGTGCGGACGATGTCGTCGAATTGATGACATTTGTTCGTCAGCGAGTCTTTGAAGCACACGGCATTGACCTCCGAAGCGAAATTCGACTTGTGGGTTTTGCTTCGTCGGTGGCGCAAGATGCAGGAGCGCAATTGAATATCGAAAATCAACGTGGAAGTCAACTTGAAGCGGCTTTTGGTTCGTCCAATAACACAGATTTGTCGATACCTATGCCGTCATTTTCTGAGCAACTTTCAGATGAAGTGCTCGCTGAACTTAAAGACGCTTTTGAAGGTGATGCGACACCAACAGCAAATCTTCGAGTGGTGCGACCAAAAGAAGAAATCGA
>JAEMTQ010000001.1:84549-91690 GCA_016462185.1 Ilumatobacteraceae bacterium | reverse complement strand
CATCCGATTGATGATCAGACAAGTTCGGTGAATGTTGCACCAACATCTGACCCGAGCAATGTCGTCAGCAATTCGCGGTTTGAGTTACGTCGGCGAGAGGTGGCTCGAAATTTGGCGTTGAATCGCCGACGCGTTTTAGTCAGCATCGGCTCAGTGTTGGGTGTCGTCGCATTCGTCTTGATTATTTTGGCTTCGCCAATTATTGGTGTTCGTAAAATCGAGATAGAGGGTGCGCGTTACATGAGCGCCGACCTGTTGGTTGCGGTTGAAAAGTCGTTGAATGGCAAGTCGATTTTGACTGTTGATACGAATGCTGCTGAAAAGAGACTCGAGGGCGATCCGTGGGTTGAGTCTGTTCGTATTAGATCATTCTTTCCGACTCGTCTGGTTATCGAAATTGTTGAGCGCAGACCGGTGGCTTTTTACATTGGGGTTGACAATCGATCGCGGGTGGTCGACCCACAAGGCCGCGTATTGGCAGTTGAAACTGGTCAGCCGACCCAGTATTTGCAGATCACAGGTGTCGGCCCAAACCTGGCACCAGGGGCAAATGCGGGAGCTGTCTATAAAGCGGCTGCACAACTGGCAGGAAGCTTGCCCGACGAGTTGGTTGAGCGAGTTCTAAATGTTGGAGTGGGTGGCCCGAACCAGCTGGTCATGACTTTGCGCTCTGGAACGCTAATCAATTTTGGGCCGCCAAAAGATTTGCAGAACAAGTTGATTTCATTGCTCGTGTTGCTTCGTCGTCAAGATGCAAAGCAAATCATTGCTATTGATTTAACTGACCCGAGGACACCAACTGTAAAGTCGAAGTAGAGACTTTCTCTCAACTCGGCTGAACGTTCGGCTGATGTTTGGATAGATCGAGATGATGTGGCAGAATATCGGCACATTCAAACAGCGGGGGTTAATCCTAAATGGTCGGTCAGCCACAAAATTATCTTGCAGTAATCAAAGTCATTGGTGTCGGTGGCGGCGGTGTCAACGCAATTAACCGAATGATGGAAGCTGGCATGCGCGGCGTCGAGTTCATCGCGATCAATACTGACGCGCAGGCGCTGTTGTTGAGTGACGCAAGCGTAAAAATTGATATTGGTCGCGAGTTAACTCGTGGTCTTGGTGCTGGTGCAGATCCTGAAGTTGGACGTGAAGCAGCAGAGCAGCATCGTGATGAAATTCAAGAAGTTGTATCGGGTGCCGACATGGTCTTCATCACTGCTGGTGAAGGTGGCGGCACAGGTACTGGTGCGGCTCCGGTTATTGCCGAGATCGCCAAAGCCGAAGGTGCTTTGACAGTTGCGATTGTTACTCGTCCGTTTGCATTTGAAGGCCGTCGTCGCTCGACTCAGGCTGATGCGGGTATCGCTGCGCTGAAAGAAAAAGTTGACACGCTTGTTGTAATTCCAAACGAGAGATTGTTGGCGATCTCGACAGACAAGACATCGATGATTGATGCTTTCAAAAAAGCTGATGAAGTCTTGGTTCAAGGCGTATCTGGCATTACTGGTTTGATCACCACACCTGGTTTGATCAACACAGACTTCGCTGACGTCAAAGCAGTTTTGGCCAACGCTGGCACTGCACTGATGGGCACTGGTGCTGCCAGTGGCGACAATCGTGCTGTTCTTGCGGCGAATGCGGCGATCAACTCGCCGCTGCTTGAGGCATCGCTTGAAGGAGCGCGCGGCATCGTCGTGAACATCACTGGTCCGTCAAATGTCGGATTGTTCGAAGTTACAAATGCGATGGAGATCGTTCGTGGTGTTGCGCATCAAGATGCAAACATCATTCATGGTCTCGTTATTGACGATGATGTCAACGATGAGGTTCGTGTCACGGTTGTTGCAGCCGGCTTTGAACGTTGGGATAGTTCGGCGCAACGCACCGCCACTCGTGGTGATGGTCGAAACACGGCAACTTCAGGCACACTTCGCCCCGACCCTAAGGGCGGTCGCTTGAAAGATCTGTTCGGCGGTTCATCTGATCCACTTAGTGGCGCAGATGATGACGACGATCTTCCATCGTTTCTTAAATAAAGTTTGCATGTCGGTGACGACATGACTGCGCTAGATCTCTCGCAAGTTGCATCTCGGGTTGTAGATGTTCGCGCTCGAATCTCGAACGCGGGTGGTAAAAACGTAAAGCTGATAGCGGTTACCAAGACTTTTGAAGTTGCCGCATTAGTTGCCGCGTTTGACGCTGGTTGTGACGGTGTGGGCGAAAACTATGCACAAGAGTTGATCGCCAAGGCAAAATTGGTGCCAACTTCAAAGCATCTTCCGGTGCACTTCATCGGCCGTTTGCAAAGCAACAAAGTCAAATCTCTGTGCGGCGTCGTTGATGTTTGGCAAAGCGTCGATCGGCTAGATCTGATCAACGAGATCGCCAAACGATGTGGCGATGGTGCAACAACCAAAATACCGCAGATTATGTTGCAGGTGAACTCAACAAACGAGCCAGGCAAAGGCGGGTGCGAACCAAGTGAAACAGAGAATCTGTTGCGTGTTGCCAGCAGCAAAGGTCTCGAAGTCTTGGGTCTAATGACAGTTGGGCCAACAGAAAATGAGCCTGAAGCAACGCGTCGTGCGTTTCGGTTGGTACGCAAACTCGCCGATGATTTGGGTATTGCTCAGTGCAGCATGGGTATGACAGGCGATCTGGAGATTGCCGTCGAAGAGGGGGCAACGGCGATTCGAGTTGGCTCGGCGCTGTTTGGTGCTCGCAGTTAAAACCCGATCTGGCTACATGCGCGTGACTTGTCTCGTGTCTGGTCGCAAGTTTTAGTCCGTATTCAGAGGCATATTCTGAACTATCCTTGACGTATGTCAATGTTCCGTCGCGCTATGGATTACTTGGGTTTAGGGCCAGATGAGGCTTACGACGATTACGACGAATCAGTCGCAGTCGAACGAGATCGCCGCATGCCAACACGTGGACGGCAAATGGCCAATTCTTACGAAGACGATGACGTTGATTATGAAGACGATCGTGACGATAACTATCGAACACCAGGAGTGCGAGCACAACAAGCCCAACATGATTCGGGTGTAACGGTTCGGCCAGTTGCTGGTCGCCGAGCAGAAGCGGTAGCTCGACCTGTGATGCCAGCGGCCGCCCCGGTAACAGTGCGTCCAACTAGTTATGAGGATGCAAAAGAAATTGCTGATCGCTTCAAAGAGGGCGCACCAGTAATTATCAACGTGCAGTCAACCGACCCGAAGACGATGCGACGCATCATTGACTTCGCAAGCGGAGTTTGTTACGCCAACAACGGCACGATGGAAAAAATGAGCAACGGTGTGTTCATGATGAAACCATTCGGCGCACGCGTGTCGCGCAACTAGCGCCGACCGAGGTTAAAAAATGACAGCACTTCCTTGTAGCATCGTTCAAATTTTCATTTACATGATCATTGTGCGAGTCGTATTGTCATGGTTTCCGGCAACTAGCGGTGGTGTTGTCGCGCAAGTTTCATATTTTGTTGGTCGATTCACCGAGCCAGTTTTAGATGCGGTCCGTCGCATCTTGCCGCGCACGGGCGCACTTGATTTGTCGCCGCTTGTTGTTTTGCTATTTCTGCAGATAGTTGTGCAGCGCATGATTCTTAGGTGTTAATTCACTCGTGTCATATCCGCAGGTAGAGCCACAACCGAATTTTCCGTTGCTTGAGAATCAAGTTCTCGAATATTGGAAACAAGATAAAACTTTTGAGGCTTCAATCGAGTTGCGTGACGCTGGCAAAAAAGGTGAAAACGAATTCGTCTTTTATGATGGCCCACCGTTTGCCAATGGTCTTCCGCATTACGGACATTTACTAACAGGCTTTGTAAAAGATGCTGTGCCTCGATATCGCACCATGCGCGGGCAACGTGTTGAACGTCGATTCGGCTGGGATTGTCACGGGTTGCCGGCCGAAGCAGAAGCAGAACGTCAGCTGGGCATTTCTGGTCGCCAAGCAATTACAGATTTCGGAATCGACAAATTCAACGAGTATTGCCGCACCTCGGTTTTGCAATACACCAGCGACTGGGAGCGCTATGTAACTCGTCAAGCCCGTTGGGTTGACTTTGAAAACGATTACAAGACACTCGACACTCCATATATGGAGAGCGTGATGTGGGCGTTCAAAACACTTTGGGACAAAGGTTTGATTTATGAAGGATTCAGAGTCTTGCCTTATTCATGGGCGCTTGAAACTCCACTTTCGAACACCGAAACACGAATGGATGATGCTTACAAGCAAGTGCAAGACCCTGCGTTAACTGTTGGCTTCGAACTCTCGTCGGGTGAACTTTTGTTGGCTTGGACAACGACACCGTGGACATTGCCTTCAAACTTGGCTTTGGCTGTTGCACCAGACGTCGAGTATGTGATTTTTCGATATAAGGACCAAAAACTGATTGTTGCGCGTGAGCGATTGTCGGCTTACGAGCGAGAGTTTCCAGATGTAGAAGTTCTTGAAACAATTTTGGGCTCTCAGTTGGTGGGTCGTACTTACAAGCCGTTGTTTGATTATTTTGCTGATCAACCAAATGCGTTTCGAGTGATCTCGGGTGATTTTGTTACGACTGAGGACGGCACCGGCGTGGTGCACATGGCGCCAGGTTTCGGTGAAGATGACCAACGAGTGTGTCAAGAAGCAGGAATTGAATTGGTCGTTCCTGTTGATTCGCGCGGATGTTTCACCAGTGAAGTTGCCGACTTTGAAGGGCAACTCGTCTTTGATGCAAACCCGGCGATCATTCGTGTGCTCAAAGAGCGAGGTGTCGTGTTTCGTCATGAAACATACGATCACGCCTACCCACACTGTTGGCGCACAGGCAAACCACTCATTTATAAAGCAGTAGGTTCGTGGTTCGTCAAGGTGACGGCGATTCGCGACCGTATGGTCGAGTTGAACGAGCAAGTGCGCTGGGTGCCCGATCACTTGCAGCATGGAAGTTTTGGCAAGTGGTTAGAAAATGCGCGCGACTGGACGATCAGTCGAAATCGCTTTTGGGGTTCGCCGATTCCTGTTTGGCGCAGCGATGACCCGGCTTATCCGCGCATTGACGTTTACGGCAGTTTGGCCGAGTTGCGTCGTGACTTCGGTGTTGACATTCAAGAGTTGCATCGACCCACAATCGACAATTTGGTGCGACCAAATCCAGATGATCCAAGTGGCAAGTCAATGATGCGTCGCGTGCCTGAAGTTCTGGACTGTTGGTTTGAAAGCGGGTCGATGCCGTTTGCCCAGGTTCATTATCCGTTTGAAAATCAAGAGTGGTTTGAAAATCACTACCCAGGTGACTTCATTGTCGAATACATCGGTCAAACTCGTGGCTGGTTTTATACGCTTCACGTTTTAGCAACGGCACTATTTGATCGACCTGCATTTTCGAATTGTGTCAGCCACGGAATTGTCTTGGGTGAAGACGGCGCAAAGATGTCGAAGAGTTTGCGCAACTATCCAGACCCGATGAAAGTTTTTGATAGTCATGGCGCAGATGCGATGCGTTGGTATTTGCTCTCATCATCGATTTTGCGAGGTTCCGACTTTGCGGTGACCGAAGAAGGCATGCGCGACACGGTGCGTCAGGTTATGTTGCCGCTCTGGAATAGCTGGTACTTTTTGTCGCTTTATGCGAACGCCGAATCTGTTGAGGGCAAATTTGATGCATCAAGCGAAAATGTCTTGGATAGGTACATTGTTTCAAAGTTGCGCGGTCTCGTTGAAGCGACCACCAAGAGTTTTGATTCGTATGATCTGTTCGCTGCTTGCGCCGAGATACGAACTTTTCTGGATGTATTAACAAATTGGTATATCAGGCGCAGCCGTGATCGTTTTTGGAAGGGTGATGCCGCGGCGATAAACACCCTGCACACTGTGTTGCACGTTGTGACTCGCATTGCCGCACCTGTTCTGCCACTTGTTTCAGAGCAAATCTTTCGCGGACTAACCGGTGAGCGCAGTGTGCATCTGCAAACATGGCCGACAACTGACGGTCTTGCCGACGACAAAAATTTGGTCGCGTCAATGGATCGAGTGCGAGATGTTTGTTCTACGACGTTGTCATTGCGCAAGGTTCACTCACGACGCGTGCGTCAACCTCTTGCAAGTCTGATCGTTGCAACCGAAAACTCAGCAGCGCTCAAGGCGTTTACCGACATCATTTCTGACGAAGTAAATGTGCGCGAAGTTAGCTTCTCAGATGATGTTTCGTCTGTTGCCGGGTTTGAACTTCAGGTGGTGCCAAGTGTTGTTGGGCCGCGACTCGGGGCAAACACGCAAGCAGTTATCAAAGCCGTGAAGCAAGGCGACTGGTCCCGCAACGGTGACATCGTTACTGCAGGCTCGGTCGACTTGTTTCCAGGCGAGTATCAACTAAAGCTTGTCCCCAAGGCATCAGGAGCCAGCGCTGCACTGAGTAGTGCTGCCGGTGTCGTTGTGCTTGACATTGAACTCACTGCCGAACTTGAAGCCGAAGGAGCAGCTCGAGACGTAATTCGTCTTGTTCAACAGCAAAGACGTGATGCCGGCCTTGACGTGTCAGATCGAATCAGATTGCAATTGGGACTGCCAGTTGAAATTGTTGCGCAAGTATCTGGGCACCACGAAACTATTAAAACCGAGACTTTGGCGACACAACTAGAAGTCGTTGTCCTTAATGACAATCTTGCGCCGAATGCCGATTTGGACGGAGTAGCAGTGTTTGTGGCGGTAAATCGGCTATCGTAACGCGGTCAAATGAGTGGGTTTTAAAGTAACTCGCTCGAGAGGTGAAAATGGCATCTGCAAAGAAAAAGAAGATTAAGCAGAAACAAGCGCTGGCCAAAAAGAAACTCTTAGCGCGCAAAAAAGCTGATCAGCGCAAGAAGCTTGAGCTGAAGAAGAAACTCGAACTGAAAAAGAAACTTGAGCTGAAAAAGAAGCTCGAGCTCAAGAAAAAGCTTGATCTCAAGAAAAAACTAGAACTGAAGAAGAAACTCGAACTCAAGAAAAAACTAGAACTGAAAAAGAAGCTTGAACTCAAGAAGAAGCTCGAGTTAAAAAAGAAACTCGAACTAAAGAAGAAGCTCGATCTCAAAAAGAAGCTCGAGCTAAAGAAGAAGCTTGATCAGGTCAAAGCGATTAAGAAGCAAAAAGAACTCGAAAAGCGAA